>NZ_WMBF01000765.1:0-1902 GCF_019400875.1 Streptomyces anatolicus
GGGCGATACGTCATCACCTCGCATCGAGGACCGGCGGAACACGTCCGCCGGGGTCAGCAGGGAAGCTCCGGGCCAGAGACGCACTCGGGCCCGTGGGGGTCCGTCGGCGGCCCAGCCCGGGACGGGGCGGGGCCGCCGACGGTGGGTCAGGCGGGCTTGCCCGGCTTGGGCAGTCGGAACATCAGCGCCCACATCACCGCGAGCGCGGCGACGACGTACCAGACGCTGCCCGCGAACGCCTCGGTCACGGTGGTGCCGTGGCTGCCCGCGGGGGCGTGGTCGAAGAAGACCAGGGAGGCCGTCGCGATGCCGAGCGCGGTACCGAGCTGCATGGCGGTGTTGAACAGTCCCGCCGCGGAGCCCGCGTCCTCATGGCCGACCTGGCCGAGGGTGAGACCGGCGAGTCCCGCGCCGACCATGCCGAAACCGGCTCCGACGAGGACCATCGGGGCAGCGGCGGCGGCGAACGGCGTCCCGGTCTGCTGGGCGGAGACAAGCACCTGGTAACCGGCCAGGGTCGCGGCGATGAGCACCGCCCCGGCCTGCGGCACGCGCCGCATATGGGTGCCCGCCCACTTGGAGGCGAGCATCGCGCCGGCCATGCCGCCGATGGAGATGGCGACGGACGCCGGGGCGAACTGCCCGGGCGTGAGTCCGAGGCCGGACTGCATGAACAGCACCCACGTCAGCAGGAACACGCCGGAGACCAGTCCGAAGACCAGCTGCGCGGCGAGCCCGCCGGCGAACGCCCTGCTCCGGAAGAGGGAGAGCGCGACCAAGGCGCTGCCGTTCTTGCGGGTCTTGGCCCGCTGCTGGACGACGAACGCCGCCAGCGTCAGGGCGCCCGCGACGAGCAGGACGAAGCTCCACGCCGGCCAGTGCTGCTCGCCGCCCATGGTGAGCGGGTAGGCGAGAAGGAGCAGGCCGGTGCTGGAGAGCAGCATGCCCAGCGGGTCCAGACGCCTGGCCTGCCGCTCCCGCGACTCCGGGAGGAACCGGAGGGCGAACAGTACGGTGGCCAGGCCGATGGGCAGGTTGATCAGGAAGATCGCCCGCCAGCCGAGACCGGCGATGTCGGCGGAGGTCAGGACGGCGCCGAGGACGGGCCCGAGGACGCCGCCGAGCGACATGATCATGCCGTACATGCCGAACGCCTTGGCCTGCGCCTCGCCCTGGAAGGTGACCGCGATGGTGGCCATGACCTGCGGCACCATCGCCGCGGCCCCGGCGCCCTGCAGGGCCCGCGCGGCGACCAGGAACTCCGGTCCGGTCGCGATCCCGCAGAGCAGCGACGCCAGTGTGAACAGCACGGTGCCGGTGAGGAAGACCCGCTTGCGCCCGAAGAGGTCACCCAGTCGCCCGCCCGTGATCAGGGCGAGGGCGAAGGTGAGGGTGTAGGCGGCCGGGATCCACTGCACCGCGGCGCTGGACGCGCCGGTATCCGTCTGGATGGCGGGCAGGGCGGTGTGGACGATCGAGCCGTCGAGCGCGTTCATCAGCTCGGCGATCAGCACCACGACCAGCACGATCGTGGCGGCTCGGCCGGCGCCTGTGGGGCGTGGGGTGCCGTGGGCTTGGGTGTCGGTCGACACGTGGAAGGTTCCTGTTCGCGTACAGAAGGAAGAGGGGGCGGGGGCAGGCCTGGGCATGCCCCCGCACGCGTGCAGCGCGACAGGGGGAAGCAGGGTGCAACGAGCCCAGGCCAGCAGGGAGCACCGCCGTCGAGGCAAGCGTCGGGAGCCCGCGATCGCGGACAACCGGAATGAGCCTCAGAACGAGCGGCTACTTGGCCTGGGAGATACGTCATCACCTCGAAACACAGCGCCGGGCCTCGGAACGGGCACCGGCGGAACCCCACGAGGCTAAGACGTGCCCGGACCTCGCCGCAACGCAATAGATCCC
>NZ_WMBF01000766.1:0-1894 GCF_019400875.1 Streptomyces anatolicus
GGGTTCTGGCGGGGAGCTAGGCCTGCCGAGCGCCTCGGGCGGGGTGAGGAAGAACCCGCCCACCGCCCCAGGCACCGGGCCGCGCCAGATACTCTGGAAGGCGACCTGTCAGCCCGCCCCCAACTACGAGGATTCGCGACCGCCGTGTTCGATACTCTCTCCGACCGCCTCGCAGCGACATTCAAGAACCTCCGGGGCAAGGGCCGCCTGTCCGAGGCGGACATCGACGCCACGGCGCGCGAGATCCGCATCGCCCTGCTCGAAGCCGACGTCGCCCTGTCCGTCGTACGCGCCTTCATCAAGCAGATCAAGGAGCGCGCGGCCGGCGCCGAGGTCTCCCAGGCGCTGAACCCCGCCCAGCAGGTCATCAAGATCGTCAACGAGGAGCTCATCGGCATCCTCGGCGGCGAGACCCGGCGCCTGCGCTTCGCGAAGACCGGGCCGACCGTCATCATGCTCGCCGGCCTCCAGGGCGCCGGTAAGACGACCCTCGCCGGAAAGCTCGGCCTCTGGCTGAAGGGGCAGGGCCACTCGCCGCTCCTGGTGGCCTGTGACCTCCAGCGCCCCAACGCCGTCAACCAGCTGAGCGTCGTCGCCGAGCGCGCCGGCGTCGGCGTCTACGCCCCCCAGCCGGGCAACGGCGTGGGCGACCCGGTGCAGGTCGCCAAGGACTCCATCGAGTTCGCCAAGACCAAGCAGTACGACGTCGTCATCGTCGACACCGCCGGCCGCCTCGGCATCGACCAGGAACTGATGCAGCAGGCCGCGGACATCCGTGACGCGGTCAGCCCGGACGAGGTCCTGTTCGTCGTCGACGCCATGATCGGTCAGGACGCGGTCAACACCGCCGAGGCCTTCCGCGACGGCGTCGGCTTCGACGGCGTGGTGCTCTCCAAGCTCGACGGTGACGCCCGCGGTGGTGCCGCGCTCTCCATCGCGCAGGTCACCGGCCGCCAGATCATGTTCGCCTCGAACGGCGAGAAGCTGGACGACTTCGACGCGTTCCACCCGGACCGCATGGCGTCCCGCATCCTCGGCATGGGCGACATGCTCACGCTCATCGAGAAGGCCGAGCAGACCTTCTCCCAGCAAGAGGCCGAGAAGATGGCCTCCAAGCTGGCGAGCAGCAAGGGCAAGGACTTCACGCTCGATGACTTCCTGGCCCAGATGGAGCAGGTCAGGAAGATGGGCAGCATCAGCAAGCTGCTCGGCATGATGCCCGGCATGGGGCAGATCAAGGACCAGATCAACAACATCGACGAGCGCGACGTCGACCGCACCGCCGCCATCATCAAGTCCATGACGCCCGCCGAGCGTCAGGAGCCCACGATCATCAACGGCTCCCGGCGCGCCCGTATCGCCAAGGGCTCCGGTGTCGAGGTCAGCGCGGTGAAGGGCCTCGTCGAGCGGTTCTTCGAGGCGCGCAAGATGATGTCCCGCATGGCCCAGGGCGGCGGCATGCCGGGTATGCCCGGACTGCCGGGCATGGGCGGCGGCGCCGGCAAGCAGAAGAAGAAGCAGAAGCAGGCCAAGGGCAAGCGGCGCTCCGGTAACCCGATGAAGCGCAAGCAGGAGGAGCTGGAGGCGGCCACGCGCCGCGAGCAGGCCGGCCAGGAGGGCGGCGCCTTCGGTCTTCCGGGCGGGCAGGCCGGGCAGAACTTCGAGCTGCCCGACGAGTTCAAGAAGTTCATGGGCTGAGCGCGCCCGTCGCGCGAGTTCCACCTCGTACGAAACTTGGGGCGTCCCTCTACGGAGGGGCGCCCCAGGCGTTTTCCCGGCCCCTCGGAGGCGTCGGCAGCGCGGATGCCCGGGGATGCTTTGTGACGTAACGTCCGAATATGAGCAACCCTGTGCCACCGCGCCAGGCGCCCGATCAGCCGTGGCGCTCCGAGGG
>NZ_WMBF01000767.1:0-1889 GCF_019400875.1 Streptomyces anatolicus
GGGCGCGGGTGACGGGCACGTGAGGGACTTCGCGGGGTACGCGCGCGAGCTGGACCGGCTCGGCACCGGCCTGCTGGACCGGGGCGAGGGCGGCGGCCCCGAAACCGCGTCCGGCGCGGACGGCGACCAGCGGCACTACCGGCGCCTTATCAGCAGCACGTGGGAGATCAGCCTCGATCTGCTGGAGGAGCAGGGCCTGCCCGAGGCCCGGCTCCTCATGCGCCTGCTCTCCTGCTTCGCGCACGCCCCGGTGCCCGCGTTCCTGCTCGATCTGGATGTGCTCGAGGACTCGGGGCTCTTCCCGGAGAGCCCCGGAGCGGACCGCTGCGAGGCGGCGCTCGAAGGGCTGGTCGACCTCGGTCTGCTGGCCGTGGAGGACGTCACGTTCAGCAGGAGTAGCGATAGCGGCGAACCTCTGACGGAACGGCTCCCGTGCCTGACGGCACACCCTCTGGTCCTTGAGGCGAATGCGCTGCGTCTCCGGGAGGCTGCCGGGGCCGAAAGGGAGCGGGTGTGGCACGCGGCCTCGGCCGTGGCTCTCTCCGCCTCGCGACTCGACTTCCGTGTGGTGGAGACATGGAAGGTGTGGAAGCTCGTCCTGCCGCACATCGAGGCCGGGATCCGGGCCGTGCCGCGCGAGGAGGTCACGTCTCTTGCCGCGTTCCTGTGGGCCGGGAAGAAGGCGCACGGCTACGCCGTCACCTCCAACAGTCGCGGCGCCGATGACGTACTGGCCCGGCTGCTCCGGGACCGGTCGGCGGAACTCCCGGACGGGCACCCGACCCAGGAGTACCTCCGCACCACCCTCTCCGAGGGTCTCGAAGCCGTTCACCAGGCGTACTTGTCGATGCGCGCGAAAGTCGGCGAGGAGGACGCGGCAGCGGTCTGGGCGCGGGCCTCCTGGGCACACGAACTGGGGCGCGCCGGGAACCTGGACCAGGCCCAGCACGAGTACCAGGCCGTCCTGCGCCTGCTGCGCCGCACGGATCCCGATGTCCAAAGCGCCGTGGCCGTCCACGCCGATTACGTGCGCGTACTCGCCAAGGGGGGCCGGACCGAGGCAGCGCAGACCGAGGCGCGTGAGCTTCTGCGCGCGCTGGACGCGGGTCCCAGGGACGTGGTCGACGTGGCGGCGCTCCATGTCGTGGCACTGGCCCTGCAAGAAGCGGGTTTGCTGCCGGAGACCGAGCAGGTGCACCGCGATCAGCTGGGCCGACTGGAGCGGGCGGGCGAACAGGACTCGGACCTGTACCTCGACATCTCGTCACTGCTCTGCGGCAACCTCATCGACCAGGACCGCGCCCCGGAGGCCCTGGTGATCCTCGACAAGCTCCTGGAGCGGTACGAATCGGCGCTGAGGTCGAGGGAGCCGGCGGGCCGCGACCTGGTGAAGCTCTATCAGCAGCGGGCCCGGCTGCTGAGCTGGGCTCACCGTGACGAGGAGGCCGAGGCCGATCTGCGCCTCGTCCTGGACCAGCTCCTCGCCTCCCTGCCGCCCCACCACCCGACGGCCCTCGGGTCCCGCTTCCAGCTCAGCAGCATCCACCGCAACTGCGGACAGCACAGCGCGGCCGTCCGCGAACTGGATTTGATCGACGCCGCGTTGGACTCGGACGAGGAGAGCGCCGCCAAATGGCGCCCCCTCTCCCTGCTGTGCCGGGCCCGTGCGTCGTACGCGGCAGGCTCCTGCCAGCAGGCCCTCGCCCTCTACGAAGAACTGCTCGCGAATCCGGACCAGAACACCAGGATCACGCGCGCGGCCCGCGAGGACGTGGAAGAAGTCAGTCGCGCCCTGGCGGCAGAGCAGGCCGGGGAGGACATGGAGGACGGACCCTCGCACGGGACCTGACCGCGCGAGGCCCCCCCGGCCCCCCGGGCCGATTCAGCGC
>NZ_WMBF01000085.1:0-19432 GCF_019400875.1 Streptomyces anatolicus
ACGTGAAGATCACCCCGGAGCCGCCGGAAGAAAGCCGAAGCCCCGCAGCGGAGGCGAGTAGACCCGGTATCGCGACCCCAATGAGGGGGCTCACCGGCACGGACCCCGTTCCGGAGAGCCAAGGAGGGTGGTACCGCGGGAGCGCGCCGCACCAGGCGCACATGGCTCTCGTCCCTCCGACGGAAGGCAGCACATCCGCCGGAGGACTTCGTTGAATACGCCGCCGCAGTACCGCCAGGTGCCCGCCCAGGTCGACCTGCCCGCCCTTGAGCACGCCGTGCTCGACTTCTGGCGCGAGCAGAAGATCTTCGCCAAGAGCCTGGAGCAGTCCGAGGGCCGTCCCGAATGGGTGTTCTACGAGGGCCCGCCCACCGCCAACGGCATGCCGGGCGCCCACCACATCGAGGCCCGCGTCTTCAAGGACGTCTTCCCGCGCTTCCGCACCATGCGGGGGTACCACGTGGCCCGCAAGGCCGGCTGGGACTGCCACGGCCTCCCCGTCGAGCTGGCGGTCGAGAAGGAGCTGGGGTTCAACGGCAAGAAGGACATCGAGGCGTACGGCATCGCCGAGTTCAACGCCAAGTGCCGCGAGTCCGTCACCCGCCACACCGATGCCTTCGCCGAGCTGACGACCCGCATGGGGTACTGGGTCGACCTCGACGACGCGTACCGGACGATGAACCCCGAGTACGTCGACTCGGTCTGGTGGTCGCTGAAGGAGATCTTCAACAAGGACCTCCTCGTCCAGGACCACCGCGTCGCCCCCTGGTGCCCGCGCTGCGGCACGGGCCTGTCCGACCACGAGCTGGCGCAGGGCTATGAGACGGTCGTCGACCCGTCCGTCTATGTCCGCTTCCCCCTCACCTCCGGTCCCCTCGCGGGCGAGGCCGCCCTCCTGGTCTGGACGACGACGCCCTGGACGCTCGTCTCGAACACCGCCGTCGCCGCGCACCCCGACGTCACCTACGTCGTCGCGACGGACGGCGAGCAGAAGCTCGTCGTCGCCCAGCCGCTCGTCGAGAAGGCGCTCGGTGAGGGATGGGAGACGACCGGTGAGACCTTCACCGGCGCCGAGATGGAGCGCTGGACTTACCAACGCCCGTTCGAGCTTGTGGAGTTCCCGGCTCCGGCGCACTACGTGGTCAACGCCGAGTACGTCACCACGGAGGACGGCACAGGTCTCGTCCACCAGTCCCCCGCCTTCGGTGAGGACGACCTCAAGGTCTGCCGCGCCTACGGCCTGCCGGTCGTGAACCCGGTCCGTCCCGACGGCACCTTCGAGGAGGAGCTGCCGCTCGTAGGCGGCGTCTTCTTCAAGAAGGCGGACGAAGCCCTCACCAAGGACCTCGACGACCGCGGCCTGCTCTTCAAGCACATCGCGTACGAGCACAGCTACCCGCACTGCTGGCGCTGCCACACGGCGCTGCTCTACTACGCCCAGCCGTCCTGGTACATCCGCACCACGGCCATCAAGGACAAGCTCCTCCAGGAGAACGAGAAGACCAACTGGTTCCCGGAGTCGGTCAAGCACGGCCGTTTCGGCGACTGGCTGAACAACAACGTCGACTGGGCGCTCTCCCGCAACCGCTACTGGGGCACCCCGCTGCCCATCTGGCGCTGTGAGGAAGACCACCTCACCTGCGTAGGTTCGCGCGCGGAGCTGTCCGAGCTGACGGGCACCGACCAGTCGGAGCTCGACCCGCACCGCCCGTTCATCGACGAGATCACGTTCGCGTGCCCCCAGTGCCAGAGCACCGCCACGCGCGTGCCCGAGGTCATCGACGCCTGGTACGACTCGGGCTCGATGCCGTTCGCGCAGTGGGGCTACCCGTACAAGAACAAGGAACTGTTCGAGAGCCGCTACCCCGCGCAGTTCATCTCGGAGGCCATCGACCAGACCCGCGGCTGGTTCTACACGCTCATGGCCGTGGGCACCCTGGTCTTCGACAAATCGTCCTACGAGAACGTGGTCTGCCTGGGCCACATCCTCGCCGAGGACGGCCGCAAGATGTCCAAGCACCTGGGCAACATCCTCCAGCCCATCCCGCTCATGGACCAGCACGGCGCCGACGCGGTGCGCTGGTTCATGGCGGCCGGCGGCTCCCCGTGGGCGGCGCGCCGCGTGGGCCACGGCACCATCCAGGAGGTCGTCCGCAAGACGCTCCTCACGTACTGGAACACGGTCGCCTTCCAGGCGCTGTACGCCCGTACGTCGAAGTGGGCCCCCAGCGACGCCGACCCGGCGCCCGCCGACCGCCCGCTCCTGGACCGCTGGCTGCTCAGCGAGCTGCACGCGCTGACCGACCAGGTCACCCAGGCCCTGGAGGGCTACGACACCCAGCGCGCGGGCAAGCTCCTTTCCGTCTTCGTCGACAACCTCTCCAACTGGTACGTACGCCGCTCCCGTCGCCGCTTCTGGCAGGGCGACAAGGCGGCCCTGCGCACCCTGCACGAGGTCGTCGAGACGATCACGCGCCTGATGGCCCCGCTGACGCCGTTCATCACCGAGCGCGTCTGGCAGGACCTGGTCGTGCCGGTCACCCCGCAGGCCCCGGAGTCGGTCCACCTGACCTCCTGGCCGGAGGCCGATCTGTCGATGATCGACCCCGAGCTGTCCCAGCAGATGGTCCTCGTACGACGCCTGGTGGAGCTGGGCCGCGCCACGCGCGCGGAGTCGGGCGTCAAGACGCGTCAGCCGCTGTCCCGCGCGCTGGTCGCCGCGTCCGGCTTCGAATCGCTCAACCCCGAGCTGCACACCCAGATCACGGAGGAGCTGAACGTCTCCTCCCTGGCGTCGCTCTCCGAGGTCGGCGGCTCACTGGTCGACACCACCGCGAAGGCGAACTTCCGCGCCCTCGGCAAGCGCTTCGGCAAGGGCGTCCAGGCGGTCGCCAAGGCCGTCGCCGACGCCGACGCCGCCGCGCTCTCGCTGGCCCTGCGCGAGGGCACGGCCTCCGTCGAGGTCGACGGCGAGACGGTGACGCTCGCCCCGGACGAGGTCATCATCACGGAGACCCCGCGCGAGGGCTGGTCGGTGGCGTCCGACTCCGGCGCCACGGTCGCCCTCGACCTGGAGATCACGGAGGAGCTGCGCCGCGCGGGCCTCGCCCGTGACGCGATCCGCCTGATCCAGGAGGCCCGCAAGAACAGCGGCCTGGACGTCGCGGACCGGATCGCCCTGCGCTGGACCTCCACGGACCCGGCGGTGGAGACGGCCCTGTCCGAGCACGCCGGACTGATCGCGGACGAGGTGCTCGCCACGGACTTCGCCGGAGGCGAGGCCGACGACACCTTCGGACAGCCGTTCACGGACGACTCCCTGAAGCTGACGTTCCGCCTCCGCAAGGCGTAAGCGTCGTACGAAGGCCCGGTTCCGCCAGAGAGATCTGGCGGAACCGGGCCTTTTCTTACTTACACAAAAGGGCCGGGCCCCCAGAGACTCTGGGGGCCCGGCCCTGAACGCTGCCGACGCCTAAGGCGTGCTCACGCCCGTCAGTTGTCGTCCTCGTCGATGAGGAAGCCACGCATCGGCGACGGAGCCTGCTGCATCGGCTGCTGGCCCTGCGGCCGCACCGGTGCCATCGGCTGGGTCATCGCCGGGGACATCTGCTGCTGGCCGCCGTAGGACGGACCACCGGCACCCTGGTTGCCACCCATCGACTGGTTGCCGCCGTAGGACGGGGCACCCGCACCGGCCGGAGCCATCGACGGCGCCGGGGACGGCGGCAGCGAGGCGGTGGCCGGAGTGCGCGGCGGGGCCAGCGAGTCATCGGCCTGGGTCTCCAGCTGACGCAGCTGCGACTCCAGGTAGGACTTCAGGCGCGTGCGGTACTCGCGCTCGAAGCCTCGCAGGTCCTCGACCTTGCGCTCCAGCGTGGCGCGGGCGGACTCCAGGGAGCCCATCGCGACGCGGTGCTTCTCCTGCGCGTCCCGCTCCAGGGCGTCGGCCTTGGCACGGGCGTCGCGCTCCAGACCCTCGGCGCGCGAACGGGCCTCGCCGACGATCTTGTTGGCCTCGGAACGGGCCTCCGCGATCGCCTGGTCGGCGGTCTGCTGCGCAAGGGACAGCACGCGAGCGGCGCTGTCACCACCGGGGCCCTGACCGGGCTGCGGCATCTGCGGGCCGTGGCCGCCCATGGGACCGCCCATGGGGCCGCCCATCTGACCCTGGCCCATGGGGCCGGGGCCCTGCGGACCGCCCTGCTGCGGGTGGCCCTGGCCGTGTCCACTGGGGCCTGCGGGCAGCTGCGGTGCGCCGCCGGGCAGCTGCGGCGGGCCACCCATCGGGCCACCCATCTGCTGCTGCGGCGGGACCGGCTGCGGACCCGATATAGCGGCGGGCACCGGGGCGCCGGGACCGCGCTGGTCCTGCGGCCCGTCGGGACCCTTGCGCATACCGCCCTGCTGCTGGTTCTGAGCAGCGGCGCGGGTGGCGGCGGCCAGCTTGGCGCGCAGGTCCTCGTTCTCGCGGAGCAGGCGGGTCAGTTCGGCTTCGACCTCATCGAGGAAGGCATCAACCTCGTCCTCGTCATAGCCTTCTCGGAGGCGGACGGTCGTGAACTGCTTGTTCCGCACGTCCTCGGGGGTCAACGGCATCTCTTCACCTCAACGTAGTCGTCGGCATTCGGCAAGACCGTATCGTTCACACAGACACCGACCTGACGACGGTGATCAGGATGTAGACGATGATCATCAGTACGAAGAAGGACAGGTCGAGCGCCACGCCCCCGAGACGCAGCGGCGGAATGAACCGCCGCAGAAGCTTGAGCGGTGGATCAGTGACAGTGTAGGCGGCCTCCAAAATGACCACCATCGCCTTGCCGGGTTGCCATGAGCGGGCGAACTGGAAGACGTAGTCCATGACCAACCGGAAGATCAGCACGATGAGGAAGCACATCAGCGCGATGTAAAGCACCTGCAAGACCACGCTCATGTCCGCGGTTCCCTCTCCCCTGTTTCTCGTACTGCGTCGTTCCGGTACTGCGTCTGAGGCAACTACTTCATCACTTACGTCTCAGCTCTGGTTGAAGAACCCGCCCTCTGCGATGCGAGCCTTGTCCTCCGCCGTTACATCGACGTTAGCAGGCGACAACAGGAACACCTTCTGCGTCACTCGCTCAATGCTGCCATGCAGACCGAAGACCAGACCGGCGGCAAAGTCGACAAGTCGCTTCGCGTCGGTGTCGTCCATCTCGGTCAGATTCATGATCACCGGAGTGCCCTCGCGGAAGTGTTCCCCGATGGTACGGGCCTCGTTGTAGGTCCGCGGGTGCAACGTGGTGATGCGGTAGGGCTCCCGCTCGGACACGACCTTGGGCATGATCACCGGTGCGTTCTTCTCCAGGCTCTGGCGTTCAGGTGTGATGGATGCCACGGGGGCGATTCGTGCCGGACGTCCGGATTCCGCGGCTAGCGAAGCGGAATGGGCCGCCGGTTCTCTGGGGGCGGGAGGCTGCACCACTCGTACCGATTCGTCCCGTTGGGACTGATGGGACTGGTGCGACTGATGCGGCGGTTCATGCCGCCTGCGGTCGCGCTCGGGCTCCGGCTCGGGTTCGAACTCGTCATCGGGGTCGAACCCCGGACCGTCGTACCCATCGTCCTCCACGAGGCCGAGGTAGACCGCCATCTTGCGCATCGCGCCGGCCATGCTCTGAGTCCTCCGCTCTGTGGTGGATCGGCTGTCGTCACCAACTGCCCGCGATCCACGAGGTATCCCCGCCCAACAGCGAGAATGACCATATTTTCTGCTGTGGTCCGACTTCTTGGCGACGTTACCCGAGCCCGGGTCGGACTCCGAGTACCGCCGTACCGACGCGCACATGTGTCGCCCCGGCCGCCACGGCCTGTTCGAGGTCCGCACTCATCCCTGCTGACACCATGTTCGCAGCCGGATGAGTCGCGCGCATGAGGGTTGCGAATTCCATCAACCGCTCGAACGCCGCCTGTTGCCGTCCCGCGTACGGGCCGGTGAGCGGGGCCACCGTCATCAGCCCGTCGAGCCGCAGCCCCGGCGCCGCCGCGACGAGGTCGGCCAACTCTTCGATTCCGCCGGGGCCCACGCCGCCGCGCTCCCCGCGTCCGTTCTCCTCGGCGTCGAGCGCGACCTGGATCAGGCAGCCGACCTCCCGCTCGGCGCGCACGGCGGCCGTCGAGAGAGCGGTGACGAGCCTGGACCGGTCCACGGACTGCACCAGATCGGCATAACTGGCCACGGAACGGACCTTGTTGGTCTGCAATTGACCGACAAAGTGCCATGTGAGGGGAAGGTCCGCGCACTCGGCGGCCTTCGGTGCCGCGTCCTGGTCGCGGTTCTCCGCGACATGGCGCACGCCCAGCTCCGACAGGATCCGTACGTCGCTCGCCGGGTAGGTCTTGGTGACCACGATCAGGGTCACTTCTTCCCGCTTGCGCCCGGCGGCGGCGCACGCGGCGGCGATGCGCTCCTCGACCTTCGAGAGGTTCGCCGCGAGTTCGGTCCTACGGTCCGTCATGCGTTATCAGTCCAGCCAGACATAGCCCGCGAGGCGACCGGTCGTGCGGTCGCGGCGGTACGAGAAGTGGTCAGCGGATTCCAGCGTGCACACCGGCGACTGCTCCCGGTCGCACACCCCGAGCCGCTCGAGCTGCGCGTGCACTCCCGCGGTCACATCGACCGCCGGCGTACCCCAGCTCGTCTCGGCGTACGCCGCGGGCTCGACGGCGGCGACCTCGTCGCGCATCGCCCCGGGCACTTCGTAACAACGCCCGCAGACGGCGGGACCGGTGCGGGCCACGATGCGTCCCGCGTCCGCGCCGAGCCCGACCATCGCCGCCACGGCGGCCGGGACGACGCCCGCGACCATCCCGGGGCGTCCGGCGTGCGCCGCCGCCACGACCCCGGCGGCCGGATCGGCGAGCAGGACGGGCGTGCAGTCGGCGGTGAGGACGGCGAGCACGAGGCCCCTGCGGGCGGTGACCACCGCGTCGACGGCCGGGACCTCGGCCCCGGCGCCCCAGGGCTCGTCGACCACGGCGACCTCGCGGCCGTGCACCTGGTTCATCCAGACGACAAGGCCCGGGTCGACGCCGAGGGACTTGGCGGCCAGCGTCCGGTTCTCCCGCACGGCTTCGGCGTCGTCGCCGACCGCGCCGCCGAGGTTCAGCTCCTCGTACGGAACGGCGCTCACCCCGCCCCACCTGTCGGTGAAGGCGAAGTGCGCGCCGCTCACGGTGCTGTGCTCGCTTATCACTTCAAGAAGTCCGGCACGTCCAGCTCTTCGGCCTGGCTGTCCTGGTACGGACGGGCCGGCGGGACCTGCGGCGGGGTCGCGGGCGCGGAGGGTGTCTCGCTCGCCGGGGCCGCCTCCGCGGGCTCCGGGGCCGAGGGCTCCTCGCGCGTCGTGACGCTGCCGAGACCGCTGAAGGCCGGGCGGGAGGGTTCGGCGGGGCGCGAGACCGGTGCCGCGGACGGTGCCGGCTCGTCGCGCTTGGCGGCGGAGCCCGAGCCGGACGCCGCGCCAAGGACGGTGTCCCGCTTGGACGGTGGCTGCCCGCCGTCGAAGCCGGCCGCGATGACGGTGACCCTGACCTCGTCGCCGAGCGCGTCGTCGATGACCGCGCCGAAGATGATGTTGGCCTCGGGGTGCGCGGCCTCGCTGACCAGCTGGGCCGCTTCGTTGATCTCGAAGAGGCCGAGGTCCGAGCCGCCGGAGATGGAGAGCAGCACACCGCGGGCGCCGTCGATGGACGCCTCCAGGAGCGGCGAGGAGATCGCCATCTCGGCGGCGGCCACCGCGCGGTCGTCGCCGCGGGCCGAGCCGATGCCCATGAGGGCCGAACCGGCCTCGGACATGACCGACTTCACGTCGGCGAAGTCGAGGTTGATCAGGCCGGGCGTGGTGATGAGGTCGGTGATGCCCTGGACGCCGGAGAGCAGGACCTGGTCCGCCGACTTGAAGGCGTCGAGGACGGAGACCTGGCGGTCCGAGATGGACAGCAGTCGGTCGTTCGGGATGACGATGAGGGTGTCGACCTCTTCGCGCAGCTCCGCGATGCCGTCCTCGGCCTGGTTGGCGCGGCGGCGGCCCTCGAAGGTGAACGGCCGGGTGACCACGCCGATGGTGAGGGCGCCGAGCGAGCGCGCGATGTTGGCGACGACGGGTGCGCCGCCGGTGCCGGTGCCACCGCCTTCGCCGGCGGTGACGAAGACCATGTCGGCCCCCTTGAGGACCTCCTCGATCTCCTCGCGGTGGTCCTCTGCGGCCTTGCGGCCGACGGCCGGGTTGGCCCCGGCGCCGAGGCCGCGGGTGAGTTCACGGCCGACGTCGAGCTTGACGTCGGCGTCGCTCATCAACAGGGCTTGCGCGTCGGTGTTGATGGCGATGAACTCGACGCCCTTGAGACCGACCTCGATCATCCGGTTGATGGCATTGACACCACCGCCGCCGACACCGATGACTTTGATGACTGCGAGGTAGTTCTGCGGTGCTGCCACGTCGAAGGCCTCTCGCCTCGAGTTACGTGTCGCCGTTTCGCATCGATGCGAGGCGGCGACTGATGCCGAATGGGACGGTCCGAACGCCGACCCGAACCCTAACGCTGAAGTTTAGGGTTACCAGTGTGTCTGTTCTCTGGACTCTTCCGAACAGGACACTAAGTCGACAAGTGGCGCACGTTCAACGAACACGCCGAACCTCCCGTTTTTCTTTTCACCCTATGTGATCAGCCATAGCGATGCCGAACCAGGGTGCTGGCCTGCACGGATACGCGTCAACTCCCCGACGACGCGGGGGCCGTGGGGACGCTCACATCGAAGTGCCGTGCCCTCGGCGCCGCTTTCATCAGTGCGGTGAGGGTAGTGGCTTTCGTACGCCCCTTCTCGCCACTTCCCCAGACGACCGTGCGGTCGCGGCTCAACTCCAGCGAGATGGAGTCGTACGAACGGACCTTGACGCTCCGTGTATCCCGGGCGACGGCCCCGGGCAGGTCGCCCGCGACCCGCACGGCTTCCCGCAGCAGGCGGTCGGTGCCGAACCGGCGCAGGCTGGCCGCCGCCCCGCTCTGGCGGTCCGGCGCCAATTCGAGGAGCGGGATGCCCTTGGGGGCGTGCCCGACCGTGGCGAATCGCACTCCCTCGGCGTCCACTTCGACGAACTTTTCGCCCTTTTCGATGAGGAGAACCGGCTTGCGTTCCGTCACTTTGAGACTGATTCCGTGCGGCCATGACCGGACGGCCTCAACCGAGTCAATCCGGGGCAATTTCGAGCGCAGACGGCTCTCAAGAGCGTCCGTGTCGACCGAAATCAGCGGTTCCCCGACGGGGGCCTGCGCCGCCTCGACGACCTCATGTGGCGACAGCGCCTGGGTGCCGGACGCCCGCACGTGCTCAAGCCGCAGCCACTGCGAGCCGTAGAGCATCCACAGGCCCCCGGCCGTCAGGAGCACGGCGAGGGCCAGGAGCGCCACCAGGGTGCGCGAGCGGGGCAGCCTGACGCGGCGGACGCGCTGCGGGCGGGGCGGGCCGGACTTCTGCTGCTGCCGTTCGGCGGTGGTCGGTCCGGCCACGGTCCCCTGCCTTCTCACGCGTTGCGGCGTGACGCAATCGCCTCGTACACCATGCCGACGAGCAGCTCGTCGGCGTCCCTGCGGCCGAACTCCGAGGCGGCGCGGGACATCTCGTACAGCCGGTGCGGATCGGCCAGTACGGGCAGGACGTTGCCCTGGACCCACTCGGGCGTCAGTTCCGCGTCGTCGACCAGCAGTCCACCGCCCGCCTTGACCACCGGCTGGGCGTTGAGCCGCTGTTCGCCGTTGCCGATCGGCAGCGGGACGTAGGCGGCGGGGAGCCCGACGGCGGAGAGTTCGGCGACGGTCATCGCGCCCGCGCGGCAGAGCATCATGTCGGCAGCGGCGTACGCGAGGTCCATCCGGTCCACGTACGGTACCGGGATGTACGGGGGCATACCCGGCATCTGCTGCACATGCGGCAATTCGTTCTTCGGGCCGACCGCGTGCAGGATCTGGATGCCCGCGCGCTGGAGCACCGGCGCGACCTGCTGGACGACCTCGTTGAGCCGCCGGGCGCCCTGGGAGCCGCCGGAGACGAGCAGCGTCGGCAGGTTGGGGTCGAGGCCGAAGGCGGCGCGCGCCTCCGGGCGGACCCGGGCCCGGTCGAGCGTGGCGATCGTGTGGCGCAGCGGGATGCCGATGTAACGGGAGTTGCGCAGCTTGCTGTCGGGGGTGGCGACGGCCACCCCGTGCGCGTACCGCGAACCGATCTTGTTGGCGAGGCCGGGGCGCGCGTTGGCCTCGTGCACCACGATCGGCGTCCCGGTCCGCTTGGCCGCGAGGTAGCCGGGCAGGGCCACGTAGCCGCCGAAGCCGACGACGCAGTCCGCCTTGGTGCGCTCCAGGATCTGCTCGGCCGCCTTGATGGTGCCGCGCAGCCTGCCCGGGACGGTGATCAGCTCAGGGGTGGGTTTGCGCGGCAGCGGGACGGCCGGGATCAGCGCGAGTTCGTAGCCCCGCTCCGGTACGAGCCGGGTCTCGAGTCCGCGCTCCGTGCCCAGGGCCGTGATGCCCACGGTCGGGTCCTGCCTCCGCAGGGCGTCCGCGAGGGCGAGCGCGGGCTCGATGTGGCCGGCGGTCCCCCCACCGGCGAGTACGACATGCACCGAAATTCACCGCTCTCCGGACGAACGCGCCTTGACGCGCCGTCGCATCGTGTTCCATCTCACCCGAGGTTGCCGCATGGCCAGGGCCGCCTTCGCAGCGGGGTCCGATCGCGCGAAGGCGATGAGGAGCCCGATGGCGAACATGGTCGGCAGCAAGGCCGAACCCCCGTAGGAGAACAGCGGGAGCGGGACACCGGCGATCGGCAGCAGACCGAGCACCGCACCGACATTGATCACGGCCTGGGCCGTGATCCAGGTGGTCACGCCTCCCGCGGCATACCTCACGAAGGGGTCCTCCGTGCGTCCGGCCACGCGGATACCCGCATAGCCTAGAGCCGCGAACAGGGCGAGCACCGACAGTGTCCCCGCCAGACCCAGTTCCTCCCCGGTGATGGCGAAGATGAAGTCGGTGTGGGGTTCAGGGAGTTGACCCCATTTTTCCACACTCGCGCCCAGTCCGGAACCGAAGAATCCGCCGGAGGCCAGAGCATAGATGCCGTGCACGGCCTGCCAGCACTGGTCGCCGGGGCCCGGGTCGGTGGCGCCGATGCAGGCGAGCCTCGCCATGCGGTTGGGACTCGTCTTGATGAGGATCACACCGAGCAGGGCGGCGACGCCGAGCACCCCGGCGAAGAGCCGGGTGGGGGCGCCCGCCAGCCACAGCAGGCCGAAGAGGATCGCGGTGAGAATGATCGCGGTGCCCATGTCGCCGCCGAGCATGATGAGCCCGAGCAGCATGAAGGCGACCGGGACGAGCGGCACCAGCATGTGTTTCCACTGGGTCAAAAGCCGCTTGTCGTGTTTACGGGCGAGCAGATCGGCGCCCCACAGGACCAGGGCGAGCTTGCCGAACTCACTGGGCTGGAGCTGGAACGGGCCGCCCAGATAGATCCAGTTCTGGTTGCCGTTGACGCTGCGCCCTATCCCCGGGATCTGCACGAGCACCATCAGGAAGACGCTCACCGCGAGCATCGGATAGGCGAGCGCGCGGTGGAGTTTGACGGGCATCCGCATCGCGACCAGCAACAGGATCGCGCCGAGCACGGCGGCGACGAACTGCTTGCGGAAGAAGTACGAGGCGGGCAGGGAGAGCTGGAGCGCCTGGATCATCGAGGCGGAGTAGACCATCACCAGGCCGAGCACGGTGATCAGCAGGCTGCTGCCGAAGATCAGATAGTACGCCGTGAGCGGCCGGTCCCAGGCCCGGCGGAGCCTGTTGGACAGCCGCCGGAGCCCGTTCTCGCCCGGGGGGTGGGAGGCGCCTCTGGCGCGTACCGGAGCCGGTCGTTTGGCGACCCGCACGGAAGACCTGGCCACGTTTCCCTCCCAAGGGTGTGCCCGGCGCCGGCCGGACGGAAGACCCGGTCAGGCGCGCGTGGAGCCGAGTTCGCGGACGGCGTCCGCGAACGCTTCACCACGCTTGTTGTAGTTGGTGAACATGTCCATCGACGCGCAGGCCGGGGCCATCAGCACGGTGTCCCCCGGCTGAGCCAGCTCCGCCGCCCGGCGTACCGCCTCGGACATCGCCCCAGTGTCGGTCCGGTCGAGGTCGACGACCGGGACCTCGGGGGCGTGTCGCGCGAGGGCTTCGCGGATCAGCGCGCGGTCGGCGCCGATGAGGACGACGCCGCGCAGCCGCTTGGCGGCGCCCGCGACGAGTCCGTCGAAGGTGGCGCCCTTGGCGAGGCCGCCCGCGATCCACACGATCGACTCGTACGCCGCCAACGAGGCCTGTGCCGCGTGGGTGTTGGTCGCCTTGGAGTCGTCGATGTAGGCGACGCCCGCGACCTCGGCGACGTGCTCGATGCGGTGGGCGTCGGGGCGGAAGGCGCGCAGGCCGTCGCGGACGGCCGTGGCCTGGACGCCGAAGGCGCGGGCGAGGGCGGCGGCGGCGAGCGCATTGGCGATGTTGTGCGGCGCGGGCGGCTCGACGTCGGAGACCTCGGCCAGCTCCTGGGCCTGCTTCTGGCGGTCCGGCACGAAGGCACGGTCGACCAGGATGCCGTCCACGACGCCCAGTTGCGAGGGGGCGGGCGCGTTCAGCGTGAAACCGATGGCGCGGCAGCCCTCTTCGACGTCGGCCTCGCGGACCAGGTCCTCGGTCGCCTTGTCGGAGACGTTGTAGACGCAGGCGATCTGGTTGCCCTCGTAGATACGGCCCTTGTCGGCGGCGTACGCCTCCATGGAGCCGTGCCAGTCGAGGTGGTCGGGGGCGAGGTTCAGGACCGCCGCGGAGTGGGCGCGCACGGAGGGCGCCCAGTGCAGCTGGTAGGAGGACAGCTCGACGGCGAGCACGTCGTACGCGTCGTCGCCCGCCAGGACGACGTCCACGATCGGGGTGCCGATGTTGCCGACGGCCGCCGTGCGCAGGCCCGCTGCCTCAAGGATCGAGGCGAGCATCTGCGTGGTCGTGGTCTTGCCGTTGGTGCCGGTGATGGCGAGCCAGGGCGCCGCGTCCGGCCCGCGCAGCCGCCAGGCGATCTCGACGTCACCGACGACGTCCACGCCCGCCGCGGCGGCCTCGGCGAACAGCGGCGACGAGGGCTTCCAGCCCGGCGAGGTGACCACGAGGTCCGTGCCGGGCGGCAGGCTCGTGGCGTCCCCCAGGCGTACGGAGATGCCCTCGCCCCGCAGCGAGGCGGCGCGCTCCTCGTGCACCGGGCCGGAGCCGCCGTCCACGACGGTCACCGACGCGCCGAGGCCGGCCAGGGCGCGAGCGGCGCTGATGCCGCTCACGCCGAGACCGGCGACGGTGATGTTCCTGCCCTGCCAGTCGTGCGCAGTGCTCACTTTTCGGCTGCCCATCCCGCGTAGAAGAGACCGAGGCCGACGATCACGCACATGCCCTGGATGATCCAGAAGCGGACCACGACAAGGACCTCGGACCACCCCTTGAGTTCGAAGTGGTGCTGGAGCGGCGCCATCCGGAAGACCCGCTTCCCGGTCATCCGGAACGAGCCGACCTGGATGACGACCGACATCGTGATCAGGACGAAGAGGCCGCCGAGCAGCGCGAGGAGCAGCTCCGTGCGGGAGCAGATCGCGAGGCCCGCCAGCGCGCCGCCGAGGGCGAGCGAGCCGGTGTCACCCATGAAGATCTTGGCGGGCGAGGTGTTCCACCACAGGAAGCCGAAGCAGGCGCCCATCAGGGCGGAGGCCACGACCGCGAGGTCGAGCGGGTCCCTGACCTCGAAGCACGCCTGGGGGTTGGTCAGCGTCGTGGCGTTGGCGCAGGACTCCTGGTACTGCCAGACACCGATGAAGGTGTAGGCGCCGAAGACCATCACGGAGGCGCCGGTGGCGAGGCCGTCCAGACCGTCGGTGAGGTTCACGCCGTTCGACATCGCGAGGATCATGAACAGCGCCCAGACCACGAACAGGACCGGGCCGATCGACCAGCCGAAGTCCGTGACGAACGACAGCTTGGTGGAGGCCGGTGTCTGGTTGCGGTTGTCCGGCCAGTTCAACGCGAGCACGGCGAAGCCGATGCCGACGATCAGCTGGCCGGCCATCTTCGCCTTGGCGCGCAGACCGAGCGAACGCTGCTTGACGATCTTGATGTAGTCGTCGAGGAAGCCGACGAGGCCCATGCCCGCCATCAGGAAGAGCACCAGCAGGCCGGAGAGCGTGGTCTCCGTACCCGTGATGATCTTCGTGAGGAAGTACGCGATGAGCGTGGCCAGGATGAAGGCGATGCCACCCATGGTCGGCGTACCGCGCTTGCTGTGGTGCTCGCGCGGGCCGTCGTCCCGGATGAACTGGCCATAGCCCTTGCGGGCCAGGAGTTTGATCAGCAGCGGCGTGCCGACCAGGGTCAGGAAGAGCCCGATCACACCCGCGAAGAGGATCTGCCTCATCGGCCGGAGACCTGCCCCTCAGAAGACACCGCGGCGCCGTCGAGCAGCGCCGTGGCGACCCGCTCTAGACCGACCGACCTGGACGCCTTCACCAGCACGACGTCTCCCGGGCGCAGCTCGCTGCGCAGCAGGTCGATCGCCGCCTGTGCGTCGGACACGTGCACCGACTCCTCACCCCACGAACCCTCGTTGTATGCGCCCAGTTGGAGCCAGGACGCTTCCCTGCCCCCGACTGCCACGAGCTTGCTCACGTTGAGCCGGACGGCAAGGCGTCCGACCGCGTCGTGCTCGGTGAGACTGTCGTCCCCCAGCTCGGCCATCTGACCGAGCACCGCCCACGTACGGCGCCCCTTGCCCATGGCCGCGAGCGCGCGCAGAGCGGCTCGCATGGACTCGGGGTTCGCGTTGTAGGCGTCGTTGACGACCGTCACACCGTCCGGGCGCTCGGTGACCTCCATCCGCCAGCGGGACAGCGTGCCCGCCTCGGAGAGCGCGAGGGCGATCTCGTCGACGGACATGCCCAGCTCATGGGCGACGGCGGCCGCGGCAAGCGCGTTCGACACGTGGTGCTCACCGTACAGCCGCAAGGTCACGTCGCTGCACCCGGAGGGTGTGTGCAGCGTAAAAGCGGGCTGTCCGTTCTCCGTGAGACGGACATTCTCGGCACGTACGTCGGCGTCCTCGGCCTCTCCGAAGAGCACCACGCGCGCCTTGGTGCGCGCCGCCATGGCGCGTACGAGCGGGTCGTCGGCGTTGAGGACCGCCGCCCCGTCCGCGGGCAGCGCCTCCACCAGCTCACCCTTTGCCACCGCGATCTGCTCACGGCCGCCGAACTCGCCGATGTGGGCGGTGCCGACGTTCAGGACGAGGCCGATCTTCGGCGGGGTGAGGCCGGCGAGGTAGCGAATATGGCCGATTCCGCGCGCCCCCATCTCCAGGACGAGGAACCTCGTCTCGTCGGTGGCGCTGAGCGCGGTCAGCGGCAGGCCGATCTCGTTGTTGAGGGAGCCCGGCGTGAAGACCGTGGGTGCCTTGCGCCGCAGCACCTGGGCGAGCAGGTCCTTGGAGCTGGTCTTGCCGACCGAGCCGGTCAGCGCCACCAGGGTGGCGCCGAGCCGGTTGACGACATGGCGCGCGAGGGCGCCGAGCGCCGCCTGCACGTCGTCCACGACGATGGCGGGCACGCCGACCGGCCGCGAGGCGAGCACGGCGACCGCGCCCGCCGCGACCACGTCGGCCGCGTAGTCGTGGCCGTCCACGCGCTCGCCGACGAAGGCGACGAAGAGGCTGCCGGGCGCCACCTCACGGGAGTCCCGGACGACGGGTCCGGTGACCTGGATGGCCGGATCCGGTATGTCGTACGTCTGCCCGCCGACGACGGTGGCGATCTCGGCGAGGGAGAGGGCGATCACAACTTCATCCCTGGGTTTGCTGGATAGCTTCGCGAAGCACCTGGCGGTCGTCGAAGGGACGCACCACCCCGGCGATGTCCTGTCCCTGCTCGTGGCCCTTGCCCGCGACCAGGACGGTGTCGCCCGGTTCGGCGCGGGCGACGGCCGCCGCGATGGCGGCGGCGCGGTCCTCGAAGACGGCGACCTCGCCGCGCTCGTGGACCGGCACCTCAGCGGCGCCCGCGAGCATCGTGGCGAGGATCGCGAGGGGGTCCTCGCCACGGGGGTTGTCGGAGGTCAGTACGGCGGTGTCGGCGAGGCGGGCCGCGGCCGCGCCCATCGGCATCCGCTTGGTCTTGTCGCGGTCGCCGCCGCAGCCGAGCACGATGTGCAGCTTGCCCTCGGTGACCTTGCGCAGGGCGCGCAGGACCGATTCGACGGCGTCCGTCTTGTGGGCGTAGTCGACGACCGCGAGGTAGGGCTGGCCCGCGTCGACACGCTCCAGGCGGCCCGGGACGCCCGGCACCGCGGCGATGCCGTCGGCGGCCAGCTGCGGGTCGATCCCCGCGGCGGCCAGCGAGACGATCGCGGCGAGGGTGTTGGCGACGTTGAACGGCCCGGCCAGCGGCGACTTGGCGGTGACGCGCTCGCCCTTGGGGCCGACGGCGACGAACGTCGAGTCGAGCGGCCCGACCTCGACGTCCTCGGCGCGCCAGTCGGCGTCCGGGTGCCCCTCGGCGGAGAAGGTGATGACGGGCACCTCGGACTCGGTGAGGAGCCGGCGCCCGTACTCGTCGTCGAAGTTGACCACGCCGAGCCGCGAGCGCCGCTTGGTGAACAGCTGCGCCTTGGCCTGGAAGTAGTCCTCCATGTCGGAGTGGAACTCCATGTGCTCCGGGCTGAGGTTGTTGAAGACGGCGACGTCGAAGACGCAGCCGTCCACCCGCCCGAGCACCAGGGCGTGGCTGGAGACCTCCATGGCGACCGCCTCGACGCCGCGCTCGCGCATCACCGCGAACAGCGCCTGGAGGTCGGTGGCTTCCGGGGTCGTCCGTTCCGACTTGATGCGGGTCTCGCCGATGCGCATCTCGACCGTGCCGATGAGGCCGGTCGCGCGCAGGCCCTTGAGGCCGCCCTCGACGAGATACGCGGTCGTGGTCTTGCCGGACGTGCCGGTGATGCCGATCTGCAGCAGGTCGCGGCCGGGGTGGCCGTAGACCGTCGCCGCCAGCTCGCCCATCCGCGCGCGCGGGCTCTCGACGACCAGGACCGGAAGGCCGGTCGCGGCCGCGCGCCCGGCGCCGGTCGGGTCGGTGAGGATCGCCGCGGCGCCGAGGTCGGCGGCCTGCGCGACGAAGTCGGCACCGTGCATCCGGGCTCCGGGCAGCGCTGCGTAGATGTCGCCGGGGCGGACCGCGCGGGAGTCGTGCGTGATGCCCGTGATCTCCGCATCGCCTTCGACGGCGACGCCCAGCTGGCCCGCGAGCTCCGTCAGTGAGGCCGCGAAGACCTGGTCCGGCCGCGGCGGTCCCGGATATGTCACGGGAGCGCCCTTCTGGGTGGTTTGGGACTGATCAGCGTGTGGCACGGCGGTGAGCGTACCGGGCTGACCCCTCTCGGAGCGAAGTGAGGGGCGTGGCGAGGGGTGGTTCCCGGGGTCCGGGGTGATCGTTGTCACGGGCGGTTCCTGGTCGGTCTCAGGGCTCGAAGGTGACGGGAAGGCGTGCCGGACCGCTTCCCGTGGGCGGGACTTGGAGGGTCTTCAGGGCGAACTCCATGACTTCCTTGTAGATGGGGCCGCAGATCTGACCGCCGAAGTAGCTGCCCTTGGTGGCGTTCTGGATCGCGCAGTAGACCGTGACGCGCGGCTTGTCGGCGGGTGCGAAGCCGGCGAAGGACGAGGTGTAGCCCTTGTAGCGGCCGGTGGCCGGATCGACCCGGTTGGCCGTACCGGTCTTGCCGGCGACGCGGTAGCCGGGGATGCGGGCCTTGGTGCCCGTGCCCTCCTCGTCGTCGACCACGGATTCGAGCATCTGCGAGACGGTCTTGGCCGTCTTCTCGCTCACCACGCGGGTCTTCTTGGGCTTCGGCGCGGGCGTGAAGCGGCCGTCGGGGCCCTTCGTGCCGCGCACCAGGGTGGGCTCGACGCGTACGCCGCCGTTGGCGATGGTCGAGTAGACCGAGGTGGCCTGCATGGCGTTGATGGAGACGCCCTGGCCGAAGGGGATGGTGAACTGCTGCGAGGTGGACCACTTGGCGGCGGGCGCGAGGATGCCGGAGGTCTCGCCGGGGAAGCCGAGGCCGGTCTCCTTGCCGAGGCCGAACTTGCGCAGGTAGGAGTAGAGGACCTTGTTGGACTCCTGCTGCGTCCTGCCCAGCTGGCCGGTGGCGAGGATCGTGCCGATGTTCGAGGACTTGGCGAGGACGCCGTTGAGCGTCAGGTGCCAGGTGGGGTGGTCGATGTCGTCCTGGAAGAGGCGGTCGCCGCGATGCAGGCGGTTGGGGACCGTGACGTGCGTACCGGGGGTGGCCACGTTCTCCTCGAGGACCGCCGCCATCGACATGACCTTGGCGGTGGAGCCGGGCTCGAAGGCGTCCTGGAGCGCGGCGTTGCCGAGCGCGGCGCCGCTGGCCTTCGAGAGGTCGTTCGGGTCAAAGCCGGGGGCGTTGGCCATGGCCAGCACCTCGCCGGTCCTGCTGTCCTGCACTATCACGTACCCGCGGTCGGCCTTGGACTTCTCGACCTGCTCGGTGATGGCGTTCTGCGCGGCCCACTGGATGTCGCGGTCGATGGTGAGTTCGACGTCGGAGCCGGGCACGGCGGGCGTCTCCGTGGAGCCCGCGGTCGGCACCTGGCGGCCGCCTGACTGGGCGTAGCGGATCTTGCCGTCCTCGCCCGCGAGCTGCTTGTCGAGCTGCCGCTCCAAGCCGCCGCCGCCCTCTCCGTCGGCGTTGACCCAGCCCAGTATCCCGGCGGCCAGGTCGTGGTTGGGGTAGACCCGCTTGCTGCTCGGGTCCGCGAGGACACCGGCCAGGACGTTCGGGGAGCCGGGGTCGACGCCCGCCTTCTCGGCGAGCGCGCCGCGCAGGTCCTTGATCTGCTTCCACACCTGGGGAGTCTGGCGGCGCGCGAGCAGGACGTAACGCGTGTTCGACTTCTTGAGCTTTTTGGCCAGCTCGGAGACGTCCTTGCCGAGGATGGGCGCCAGGAGCGCCGCCGCCTGCTCGGGGGCGTCCTTGGTCCCCATCTCCTTCGGCGTGAAGAGCGTGGGGTCGGCCGTGATGTCGTACGCGTCCACGCTGGCGGCGAGCTCGACGCCGCCGCGGTCGGTGATGCGTCCGCGCTCGGCCGCCAGGGTGTGCGTGAAGTAGCGGTTCTTCTCGGCCTTGGCGGCGTACACATCGGCGTCCACGGCCTGCACCTGGAGCAGCCGCACGACGAAGGCCAGCATCACCAGCGTCAGGCCCAGGCTGACCATGCGAAGGCGCGGGCGGGGGCTGCCCAGGCGGATGGTGCGGGGCTTGGGCT
>NZ_WMBF01000768.1:0-1887 GCF_019400875.1 Streptomyces anatolicus
GGGGGCAGGAGAGCGCCGGGACACTGAAGGGGCCGGGCGGCGGGAGGATGGCATGCCCGTGCGGCTGCTCGCCTCCGTGGCCGCGAAGCTGCCGGTCCACCAGGCCGTCCAGGGGCGGGAGTTCACCGTCGACCGCCGCTTCGGGGACCGGCTGCTCGTCGAGGCGGGGTCCGTCCTCGACCGCTCCGAACGCGGCGCCTACCGCCGGCACCGGCTGCGCACCGCCCACTACCCGAACCACCGCGAGCGGCCGCTGAGGGACGCCGTCCTGTACTTCGACGGCGACTCGCCCCGCGCCGTCCACGAGGAGCTGGTGCGGCGCGGCGCCGACGTCGAGCACCTGTGGGTCACGCACGACCAGCAGACCCGCGTCCCGGCCGGGGCGAAGGGCGTGGAGGAGCACAGCGCCGCCTGGTACGAGGCGCTGGCCCGCTGCCGCCGCATCGTCACGGCGGGCCATCTGCCGGACTTCTTCGAGCGCCGCGAGGGCCAGACCGTCGTACAGACCTGGAACGGCGCCCCGCTCAAGCGCATCGGCACCGACCTCACCGGCACCCTCTACGCCGACCACGGCCACCTCGACGCCCTGCCCAGGCTCTCCCGCCAGTGGGACGTGCTCGTCTCGCCCAACCGCTTCTCCACCCCGCACCTGGGCCGCGCCCTCGCCTACGACGGTGAGGTCCTGGAAGCGGGCTCGCCCCGCAACGACGTGCTCTTCGGCGACGACCGCCGCAGGACCGCCGAGCGCGTCCGCCGCGAACTCGGCCTCACCCCGGACAAGCGGATCGTGCTCTACGCGCCGACGTACCGGGACCATCTCGCGTACTCCCCCGGCCGGTTCCGCTACGAGCCCGCGCTCGACTTCCGCGCCGCCGAGTCGGTGCTCGGCGACGACCACGTCCTGCTGGTGCGCAAGCACCCGCTGACCTCGGGCAGGCTGCCGGGCGCCCGCGCCCCCTTCGTACGCGATGTGTCGGCCCATCCCCGCGCCGCCGAACTCCTGCTGATCGCCGACGTGCTGGTGACGGACTACTCCTCGCTGATGTTCGACTTCGCGCACACCGGGCGTCCGATGCTCTTCCACGCGTACGACCTGGAGCACTACCGCGACACCGTGCGCGGCTTCTACCTCGACTTCGAGACGAGCGCCCCGGGCCCGCTGCTCGCCTCCACCGGCGAGGTCGTCGAGGCGCTGCGCGACCTGGAGGCGATCGCGGCCCGGCACACGGACGCGTACACGGCGTTCCGCGAGGCCTACTGCGACCTGGACGACGGCAGGGCGGCGGCCCGCGTCGTGGAGAGGCTGATGCGGTGACCGGCACGCTCCTCGCCCGCGGCACCGCCCACGGCGCGACGGCGCTGCGCGGCGGCAACCGGTGGCGTCCCTCCCCCTATCTGGTCTTCGGCGGGCTGTTCTGGCTCGTGATGTCGCTGGCGTTCTGGCGGGTGCCGATGTGCTGCGACTTCGGGCAGCACGCGGCGGTGGTCGAGCGCCTCAAGGACAACCTGCTCCACCCCGCGCACCCGATGGCGGACCTGCCGGGCGAGGGCAGCGCCTACTACTCGCCGTACGCGGTCGTCCAGGGCCTGTTCGCCAAGGTGACGGGGCTCGCGGGCTGGCAGGTCGTGAAGCTGGCGGGCCCGCTCAACCTCCTGGTCCTGCTCACCGGCATCGGCCGCTTCGTGCGCGGCCTCACCGCGCGGCCGTGGGCGCCGGTGCTCGCGCTCTGCGCGATGGTGCTGCTGTGGGGCACGCGCATGGCGTGGTGGAGCGGCTATCTGGGCCTGATGTCGATGACGGGGAACCTCGGCTACCCCTCGACGTTCGCGATCGGGCTCGCGTTCTGGGCGTGGGCGTGGGCGGGTTCGCTGGCGCGGGGCCCCCGC
>NZ_WMBF01000769.1:0-1874 GCF_019400875.1 Streptomyces anatolicus
GGAAGAAGGGGTCGAAGACGTCATGGTCGTCGGATCCTCACCGTTCGTGGTCGTGGTCGTGGCCGCCGGACGCGGCGTCTTCGGAGTCGGGGCCGCCGGACGCGGCGTCTTCGCTGTCGTAGTCGCCGTACGCGGCGTCCTCGCCGTACGCGCCCTGTTCGAGTTCGCTCAGCACCTGCTCCTCCACCAGCTCCGCCAGGGCGGCGACGGTGCGGGAGACCAGGACGTCGCGGGGGGTGAGCGTGACGGCGAACGCGTCGTTGGCGCGGGAGGCGATGAGCAGGGCCCGCAGCGAGTCGCCGCCGAGCAGGAAGTAGTCGTCCTCGGCGCCCACGGCCGTCTGGAGGGTTTCCTCCCAGATGGCCGCGACCGCCTCCTCGGTGGGGGTGCGGGGTGCCACGTACTCGGGCCGTTCCCGTTCCCCTTCCCGCTCCTCGGCCGGTGCCGGGGCGGGCAGCGCGGCCCGGTCGGTCTTGCCGTTCTCGGTGAGCGGGAAGCGGTCGAGGACCACGAACGCGGACGGCACCATGTAGCCGGGCAGTGAGCGCGCGGCCAGTTCCCGCAGTTCCGCCGGGACCGGCGGTTCCGCTGTCGGGGCCGCGAGCAGGTGTGCGACCAGGCGCGGCAGGCCCGGTTCGTCCTCGCGTACGGTCACCACGGCGTCCAGCACGCCCGGATGGCGGACCAGGGTCGCCTCGACCTCGCCCGCCTCGATGCGGTGGCCGCGCAGCTTGAGCTGGTGGTCCGTGCGGCCCAGGTAGTGCAGTTCGCCGGCGCTGTCGCGGCGCACCAGGTCACCGGTGCGGTACATGCGGGTGCCGGGCGGCCCGAACGGGTCGGCGGTGAAGCGGGTCGCGGTCAGACCGGGGCGGCCGAGGTAGCCGCGCGCCAGTGCCGGTCCGCTGAGCCACAGTTCGCCGGTGACGCCGTCCGGGACGGGCCGCAGGCGGGCGTCGAGGACGTAGGCGCCGGTGGCGGGCAGCGGGCGGCCGATGGGCGGTGCGCCGCCGTCCGCCGTGAGCGGCGCCGACCAGGTGGCGACGACGGTGGCCTCGGTGGGCCCGTAGGAGTTGACCATGCGGTGGTGCGGTGCCCAGCGGGCGACGAGGTCGGGGCCGCACGCGTCGGCGCCGACGATCAGCGTCTTCAGGTCCGGCAGCGTGCCGGGGGTGCCGGGCGGCAGCGTGGCGAGCGCGGCGGGCGGAAGCAGGGTGTGCGTGATGTGCCCGGCCCGCAGGACGTCGGCGAGTTCGGCGCCGAGCAGCGGCCCCGGCCGGGGGAAGACGAGCCGGGCGCCGTGCGGCAGGGACGCGCACAGCTCGAGGACGCTGGCGTCGAAGCTGGGCGTGGCGAAGGCAAGCACCCGGTCTCCCGGGGCGATCTGGTAGTGGGCCGCCTCTGCGGCACTGAACGCGGCGAGCCCGCGATGGGTGACGACAACGCCCTTGGGCGTGCCGGTGGAGCCGGAGGTGTAGATGACGTACGCCGCGTCGTCCAGGTCGAGCGGGCGGGTCCGGTCGGCGTCGGTGGGCCGGTGCCCGGGGACGCCGTCCGGCGCGGCGGCGAGCAGGTCGGCGACCTCCTGGGCGTCGAGGGTGAGGGCGGGGGCGGCGTCGCGCAGCATCAGGGCGATCCGCTCCTTCGGGTAGGCCGGGTCGACGGGCAGGAACGCGGCGCCCGCCTTGGTCACCGCAAGCTGGGCGAGGACCATCTCCGTCGAGCGGGGCAGCAGCAGCGCGACGAGGTCGCCGGGGCCGGTGCCACGGGCGATGAGCCGGTGTGCGAACCGGTTGGCGCGCTCCTCCGCCTCGGCGAAGCTCAGCGGCGCGCCGCCCGAGCCGCCCGCATCGGGCGCGTCCAGGGCACCCGGGGCG
>NZ_WMBF01000770.1:0-1865 GCF_019400875.1 Streptomyces anatolicus
CCTCAAGCCTCTCGCGGCAGCCCCCGCGCCCCCGCCTCAAGCCCCTCGCGGCAGCCTCCGGGTCAGTGCCGTCCACCGCTTCGCGAACCGCTCGCTCCAGCGTGCGCCGAACGCCGTCCAGCGGTCGGAGACCGCCCACACCACCCGTGCGGCCGAACGCGGCGCGAGCGTCGCCCGCAGTCGCGCGGACCGGGTCGACGTGGCGCGCAGCCCCTCGCTCACCCGCCGCACATCCTCGGAGAGCCCCGTCGCGGGAAGCCGCGGATTCGGCGCGTAGAGCACCTGCTCCACGGCGGTCGCCACCCGGTGGACGGCCTCCGCGGGCCCCGTCGGCAGCTGCCCGATGCGGACGATCCGCGCGGCGGCCTTCCGGGGGGTCTGTGACTCGTCCGGCTCAATGCCGTGGTCCCAGGCCGTATCCGTCACCTCCAGCCAGGCGGCGAGTGTCCGCGCCGAGGCGTCCGCGGGCGCACGCCCCCCGGAACCCAGCCGCGCCGCGTGGACCCGGGCTCGCCACAGCAGGGGCAGCAGCGGCACCATGATCACGAGCAGCGCCGCCAGAGCCACCAGAACGATCATCTTGATGGGCGGTCCGCCACCGCCCGAACCGGCAGCGACCTGCGGGGCGGCACTCGCGCACCCACCCTGCTTGCGCATGTCCGGCGGGCAGCTGTCGGACGCCGAGGGCGCCGCGGACGGCTCCGCCGAGCGGGAAGGCTCGGGGGTGTCCGGGTCCCTGGTGTCATCGGAGGGGACATCGGAGCGGGTGTACTCGGGCACCGAGCCGCGGTTCGGGGTCGGCTCGAAACGGGTCCAGCCCACGCCTTCGAAGTACAGCTCGGGCCACGCGTGCGCGTCCCGCAGCCCGACCGACATCGTGCCGTCGGCCTGCGCGGAGCCCGGCGTGAAACCGACCGCGACGCGCGCCGGTATGCCCAGCGTCCGCGCCATCGAGGCCATCGCGAAGGAGAAGTGGACGCAGAAGCCCTCCTTCTGCCGCAGGAACTTCTCGATCGCGGCGGGACCACTGCCCGCCCGCACCTGGGTGTTGTACGTGAAGCCGCCGTCCGACGCGAAGTAGTCCTGGAGCTTGACCGCCTGCTCGTAGGGGTTCGCGGAGCCCTTGGTGACCCGCCGGGCCGTGTCCGCGACCATCGCCGGCAGGGAGTCCGGCACCTTGGTGAACTCGCGCCGCAGCGCGGCGGGGGGCGCGGACGCGTTCGCAAGCTGCTCGGCCGTGGGCTCCATGACCAGGCTCTTGACCTGGTACTCCGCGCCGCGTGTGGTCTGCCCCCGGTCGCCGACGAGCGCGCGGCCCACCGGCTCGTACCGCCAGCGGCCGCCGATCTCGACCTGGCTCGCGGGGAACGGCATGGGCAGCCAGTTCTGCGCGTAGTCGCCGTCGGCCGTGATGTTGGTCTGGATCTCGGTCCTGCGGACGTCGGGCCGCAGCCCCTGCGGCTCGGGAAGCGGTGACGGCACGTCCTCGATGCTTCGGACGGTGGTCTTCCAGGTGGTGCCGTCGAACTGGTCGAGCGAGACGATCCGCAGATACAGCTCGTCGGTCCGCCGCGCGTTCGTGCGGTACGAGAGGACCTCGCGGTCCTCCGGCTGGTTCAGGCTGTCCTGGAGCGCGACCAGCGGGTTCACGGCGGAGATCGTCCCGCCGCCCCCCGAGCCGCTGCCGCCGGGGCCGTCGGAGCCGCCCAGGAGGCCGCCGTCGAGCGCCGGGAGCGCGAGCGGCACCACCAGGGCGACGCCCAGCGCGAAGGCGCCGATGCGCCGCCCCGTGCGGACCGGGGCGATCACTCCGGTGTTGCTCTCCAGGCCTCCGGAGACCCGCCCCGGTCCGCACGGGGCGGCGC
>NZ_WMBF01000771.1:0-1851 GCF_019400875.1 Streptomyces anatolicus
GGACGGGTCCGCCGGGCGGCGGGGGGAGTGGGTTGCCGCACGACCCGAGGGGGAGCCGGTCCGCCGCACGGCCCGAGGGGGAGCCGGTCCGCCGCACAGCGGGAAGAGCCGGCCCGCCACATGGCAAGAGGGTGAGCCAGTCCGCCGCACAGCAGGGGGGCCGAGCCAGTCTGCCGCACAGCGGGAGAAACCGACCCGCCACATGGCAAGAGGGTGAGCCAGTCCGCCGCACGGCAGGGGGTGAGCCGGTCCGCCACACCGCGAGGTGAGCCAGTCCGCCGCACAGCGGGATAGGCCAGCCCCCGCACCGCGAGGTAAACCGGTCCGCGCACCGCGAGGGAAACCGGTCCGCCACACCGTGAGGGAAACCGGTCCGTCCCCGTTTCTCAGAGCTGCGCGCCCGGACCGGCCGCGAGTAAGCGTTCCAGGACGACCGCGATCCCGTCCTCCTCGTTCGTGCGGGTCAGTTCGTCCGCCACCGACTTCAGTTCGCTGTGGGCGTTGGCCATCGCCACTCCGTGGGCCGCCCACAGGAACATGGGGATGTCGTTCGGCATGTCTCCGAAGGCGACCGTGTCGGCGGCCGTCAGCCCCATCCGCTCGGCGGCCAGCGCGAGGCCGGTCGCCTTGGTCACCCCGCTCGGCTGCAGCTCCACCGTGCCGGGCCCCGACATCGTCACCGTGGCGAGCGAGCCCACCACCCCGCGCGCCACCTCCGCCAACTCCTCGTCCGCCAGCCTCGGATGCCGGACGAGCACCTTGCTGATGGGCAGCTCCCACAGCACGTCACGGTGGGGCACGCGCACCGCGGGGAGCGTGGGGTGCGGCATGTCGTACCCGGGCTCGATGAGGGTGAGGCCGTCCACGCCGTCCTGGTCGACGGCGGCGAAGACCTGCCCGACCTCCGCCTCGATCTTCCCGAGCGCGACCTCGGCCAGCTCGCGGTCGAGCGTCACCGACCACACCATGTGGTGCGCCCCGGCGTCGTAGAGCTGCGCCCCCTGCCCGCAGACGGCGAGCCCGTCATAACCGAGGTCGCGAATCAGGGGCCGCACCCGGGGCGCCGGCCGCCCGGTCACCACGAGGTGCCGCGCGCCCCTCTCGCCCGCGGCGGCCAGCGCCCGCCGCGACCGGTCCGAGACCGTGTCGTCGCCGCGCAGCAGCGTCCCGTCCAGGTCAGTGGCGATGAGTGCATATGCGAGGGGAGCGGCCATGATCCAGAGAATACGGATCCTGAGCCGCGCCGGAAGCGGCTTGACGAGGCCGGTGCGGGAGGGGGGAGGTGGGAGCCTCCACGGTTCACCAGAAAGTGGAATCTTCCATTCCGCAGAACCGACTTGGAGGGGCGCGCGTCCAGGGCAGTAGCTTTGCGTTCGAGCACGCTTACGTGCGTGGTGGTGTGACGGGGGAGACACATGGGGGGCCATCGGCCGCGGGATTGGCATGTCCTGGACCTGGACAAGGACCCGACGCCGGGTGACCCGGACCGGGTGCGCAAGCTCGCCAAGGACCTGCACGACTTCTGCGACGATGTCGGCAAGGTGCTGCGGGACATCAAGGGGATGGCGGGCGAGGACGCGATCCTCAAGTGGGCCGGCAAGACGGCCGAGGGCTTCACGGAGAAGTTCGAGAAGGCCCCGGAGAAGCTGAAGAAGCTCAAGAAGTCCTACGGAATGGCCGGTGACGCCCTTGCCGCCTACTGGCCCGAGCTGGAGCGCGCCCAGTCCCTGGCCGACAAGGCCCTGGTCAAGGGCCGCGAGGCCCAGGCCGACCTGTCCTCCGCCAAGTCCCGCCTCACCTCGGCCGACTCCTGGGTGGAAAAGGCGGGCAAGGAAGCCGACAAGTACAAGG
>NZ_WMBF01000772.1:0-1842 GCF_019400875.1 Streptomyces anatolicus
CCCGCCAAGGGCCCCGCCAGTTTCTAGGCTCGGGAGGCGTTTCTTTCGTAGACCAGGCGGAGCCCGATAAGCGTGAGCCACGGCTCGTGCTCATCGATCACCGACGCCTCACCCAGCACCATCGGCGCCAGCCCGCCCGTCGCGATCACCGTGACGTCCTCGGGGTCGCCGCCCGCGCCCACCAGCTCGCGCGCCATCCGGCTCACCACCCCGTCGACCTGGCCCGCGAAGCCGTACAGAATGCCCGCCTGCATGGCCTCGACCGTGTTCTTGCCGATGACGCTCCGCGGGCGCGCCAGCTCGATCTTGCGGAGCTGCGCGCCGCGTACGCCGAGCGCCTCCACGGAGATCTCGATGCCGGGGGCGATGACGCCACCCGCGTACTCCCCGCGCGCGGAGACCGCGTCGAACGTCGTGGCCGTGCCGAAGTCGACGACGATCGCCGGGCCTCCGTACAGCTCGACCGCCGCGACCGCGTTGATGATGCGGTCGGCGCCGACCTCCTTGGGGTTGTCCATGAGGATCGGGACGCCGGTCTTGATGCCGGGCTCCACCAGGACGGCGGGCACGTCTCCGTAGTAGCGGCGCGTCACCTCGCGCAGCTCGTGCAGGACCGAGGGGACGGTCGAGCAGATCGCGATGCCGTCGATGCCGTCGCCCAGCTCCTCGCCGAGCAGCGGGTGCATGCCCATCAGGCCGTTGAGCAGCACGGCCAGCTCGTCCGCCGTGCGGCGGGCGTCGGTGGAGATGCGCCAGTGCTCGACGATGTCCTCGCCGTCGAAGAGGCCGAGGACGGTGTGCGTGTTGCCTACGTCGATCGTCAGCAGCATCAGTCACGCACCGCTTCCCGCAGGTCGAGGCCGATGTCGAGGATCGGGGACGAGTGGGTGAGGGCGCCCACCGCCAGATAGTCGACGCCCGTGTCGGCGTACGCGCGGGCGTTCTCCAGGGTGAGGCGGCCCGAGGACTCCAGGAAGGCGCGGCCCCCGACGAGGGCGACGGCCTCCCCGGTCTCGCCCGGCGTGAAGTTGTCCAGGAGGATCAGGTCGGCGCCCGCGTCCACGACCTCGCGCAGCTGGTGGAGCGTGTCGACCTCGACCTCGATCGGCACGTCGGGGAACTGCTCACGCACGGCCTTGAAGGCCTGCGCCACGCCGCCCGCGGCGACCACGTGGTTGTCCTTGACGAGCGCCGCGTCGGAGAGCGACATGCGGTGGTTGACGCCGCCGCCCATGCGCACGGCGTACTTCTCCAGGGCGCGGTAGCCGGGCGTCGTCTTGCGGGTGTCGCGGACCTTCGCCTTCGTGCCGTCGAGAACGTCCGCCCACGCGCGCGTGGCGGTCGCGATGCCGGAGAGGCGGCAGAGGATGTTCAGGGCGCTGCGCTCGGCGGTGAGCAGGTCGCGGGTGCGGGTGGTGATGCTCAGCAGCGTGTCGCCCGCCTCGACGCGGTCACCGTCCTCGACGTGCCGCTCGACCTCGAACTCCTCTTCGCATACGACGGACATGACCGCCTCCGCGACGCGCAGCCCCGCGACGGTGCCCGCCTCGCGCGCGGTGAAGTCGGCGGTGGCGACGGCGTCCTCGGGGATGGTGGCGACCGTGGTGACGTCCACGCCGCCCGCCAGGTCCTCCTCGATGGCCATGTGCGCGATGTCCTCGATCTGGAGGGGGTCGAGGCCCGCCTCGGCGAGCAGGCGCGCGAGAGCGGGGTCGAGACCGCACTCCAGGGGGTCGAACACGTCGTCCCCGCCGCAGCCGCAGGCATCGCCGCAGCCACCGCCGGCGGGGGTGAGGGGGAGGTCGTCGGGGGTGCTCACGGTCACTGCTCCTGGGGACGGGG
>NZ_WMBF01000773.1:0-1837 GCF_019400875.1 Streptomyces anatolicus
ACCGACGGGACGGGGGCAGGTGGAGACGTCAGGTGCAGCGCTGCCCGGAGTTGACGCAGTCCGCGACGCGCCGCATCAGCCGCTCGTCGAAGACGTTGATGAAGTCGCCGTGGTCGGTGACGGGCTTGTGCAGCTGCTCGGGGAACGAGTCGACGGCGAAGCCGGGCCCCGGCGGCACGTCGTACACGACGCGCTGCACCAGCTGCGGGATGGCCTTGAAGCCCTGCGGGCAGGCGCCCGTGCGCTGGTCCGCGAAGGCGACGTGGGTGCGGTGGTTGGCGCTGTCGGTGTTCCGGCCGTCCCAGCAGCTCTGGAAGTTGAACGTCCGGACGACCTTGCTGCCCTCGGGGCAGATCGGGTACTTGTCCTTCAGCTGCCGGTCCTCGAATCCGGTGCAGCTCCACGAGGCGTTGGCGTTGGCGTCGCCGTTCGTGAACGCCTTGGCGTCACCGGTGATGATCCGCAGGAAGCGCGGCATCGCGACGACCTTGCTCCGCGGATTTCCGACGAAGTTCAGCGTGACCGACGACGGGGTCTGGATCTCGCCGACGTTCTGGTCCTTTCCGCCGCCGTCCGCCTGGGCGTCGGCCTCGTTCTGGCCGTTCTGGAGCCGCAGGACGGGCCAGTAGTACGTCGACTTGTCGCCCTGGTTCCGGCAGCTCGTCCGGCCGTTCGCGAGGTCGTCGTCGCCGGAGAAGGCGTCCGTCGCCTGGTTCCCCACGTAATCGTGCATGTGGTGAGCGCCATTGCTCACGCCGGGCGCGACGATGACGTTGTCGGGGTTGAACTTGCCGTTCTCGTTCCGCCCGCATTTCGTGGTGAAGGTGCCGCGGGATGCGCCCCGCTGATTCCGGGGGCGGTTGACGTTCGGCTGTACGGACTCGATCTCGACGAAGTCATTGGCCTGGGGGCCATTGCCACCCTGGCCCTGCCCCTGCTGGCCTTGCTCGCCCTGCTGACCTTGTTGCCCCTGCTGACCCTCCTGGCCCTGCTGGTCGACGGCGCGCAGGGTGCAGGGCGCCATGCTGTCGAGGCGCTCGGGCCGTTGCCCCGCCTGGTCCATGGCGTCCGCGATCTCGCCGAGCGTGCCCTGGCGCCGCTCCTCCAGCGGTGCGAGTACGGACTCCTTGTCCCGCGCCGTGCCGAGCTGGTCGTACGCCCGAGTGATCTGAGTGTCGAGTTCCGCGAGCCGGTCGTCGACCTTGCCGCGCGCGCCCTGGGGAACGTCCGTCAGGCGATTCGCCACATCAGGACAGCTGATGGTCGAGACGGGCAGGCCGGACGCCTGCGGAGGGGGCTGGTCGGCGCCCTCCCCGGCGTTCGCGTAGACGTTCACGGCGATCAGACCGCCGCCGCCCATGACTACAGCCGCTGACACGGCGACCAGGCGCCGCGCGAGCTTTGATCGTTTTCGTGATGTGCGTCCCATGGGGCTACATACGCATCAGCGGCCCGGCGCGTTCAGGCGCGTTCAGCGCCCCTGGTCCAGATAGGCGAGCACGGCGAGCACGCGCCGGTTGTCGTCGTCGGAGACCGGGAGACCGAGCTTGCCGAAGATGTTCGACGTGTGCTTGGCGATCGCCCGCTCGGTGACGACGAGTTGGGAGGCGATCGCCGCGTTCGACCGGCCCTGCGCCATGAGTTCCAGGACCTCGCGCTCACGCGGGGTGAGCGCGCCGAGCGGCTGGTCGCTGGAGCGCCGGGAGAGGAGCTGCTGGATCACCTGGGGGTCCATCGCGGTGCCGCCCGCCGCGACCCTGCGTACGGCGTCGATGAACTGCGCGGCGTCGAAGACCCGGTCCTTCAGGAGATAGCCGACGCCCCCCGTCCCGTCGGC
>NZ_WMBF01000086.1:0-19382 GCF_019400875.1 Streptomyces anatolicus
ACACGCGCCCACTCTCGCGTCCGTGTCCCACCCGGCCGCACGCGCCGCCGTCATCGCCACCGCTCGCGCGCTGGCCGCCCGCGGGCTCGTGCACGGCCGCACCGGCAACGTGTCGCTGCGTACCGGCGACGGCACCCTGCTCATCACCCCGACCGGCGCCGATCTGGCAGCCGTAGAGGCACCGGACCTATCCGTCGTCGATACCGCGGGCACCCATCTGCACGGGCCCCCGCCGTCGAAGGAGGCCTTCCTGCACGCGGCCGTGCTGCGCGCGCGCCCCGACGCACGGGCCGTCGTGCACACGCATTCCCCGCACGCCGCCGCCCTGTCCTGTCTCGAGGGCCTGGACCCGGAAGACGCGCTGCCCGCGCTCACCGCCTACTTCGCCCTGCGTGTCGGCCGGCTGCCGCTGCTCCCCTACGCCGCGCCCGGAGACATGCGGCTCGCCGAACTGGCCGCGGACAAGGCCCGCACCGATGCGGCGTTGCTGCTGCGCCACCACGGCCCGCTCGTAGCGGCTCCCGGCCTGGACGCGGCCCTGGAGGCCGTCGAGGAGCTGGAGCAGACGGCGCGGATCTTCCTGCTGCTCCGCGGCACGGACCACGCCCGGCTTACCGAGGCGCAGCGCGCGGACCTCACCCCGTCACCACCGCGCCCGGTGGCCCTGTTCAGTGCCCTCGCCATCAAGAAGGCGCTCGACGACGTCGTTCTGGAGGCCTTCACCAGCACGAGCGGCCTCGACGTCGAAGGCGTCTACGAGCCCACGAACGTACTGCTGCGCCACCTGGCCCTGGGCGCGCGCCCCGACGTCATGGTCGGCGTGACGGGCGCCCTCGAACAGCTGGCGGCCTCCGGACAGCTCGCGGCGTCCTCGGTGCGGCCGCTCGCGCGGGTGGGCATCGGTGTGGCCGTGCCGCCGGGTGCGCCCGCCGTGGATCTCTCCAGTACCGATGCGCTCGTGCGGGCACTGACGTCCGCGCGCTCCGTCGCGTACTCGCGGACGGGCGCGAGCGGTGTCGCGTTCGCCGCCCTCCTGAAGCGGCTCGGCATCGCGGATGAGGTCAACTCCCGTGCCACGGTGGTCGAGAAGGGCTTCACCGCGCTCGCGGTGACCGACGGGCGGGCGGATCTGGCCGTACAGCAGCTGAGCGAACTGCGCTTCGTGCCGGACGCCCAGGTGGTCGGCCCCTTCCCTGAGGAGGTCCAGCACTACACCGAGCTTTCCGTCGCGCTGGGCGCGCAGGCCGTGGGCAGTGCCGGGGCCGCGGCCCTCCTGCGGCACCTGACCGCCGCCCCGGCGCGTGCGGCGTACCGTGCGGCCGGGCTCGAAGACCCACGCCCGTGAACGCCATCCTCGCCCTGGTGGCGTTCATCGGCGCCATCGTCGTATGGAACGTGGCGTTCAAGCGGAACATCGGCGAGGCCATGGTGCTCGGGTTCCTCGCGAGCGCGGCGTTCGGCGGCACGGACGCGCTCCGCGTGGCCGGAGAGAGCCTCATGGAGGGGCTGAAGTCGCAGATCACGTTCGCGGCGCTCGCGTTCGTCTTCATCAGCGAACTGCTCACGCGTACCGGGCTGGTGCACCGGATGATCGACATCCTCAGCTCGCTGCTGGGTCGCCGCGAGGGCGGTTCCGCCTACGCGGCGACGGTCGCCTCCGGTCTGTTCGGCGCTGTCGCTCACAACGGCGCGGCCATCGTCGCCACCGTCGGCTCCCTGGCGATTCCGTGGATGAAACGGTCCCGCGCCAGTGGCGAGACGGCCGCGCTCGTGCTGTCCGGCAACGCGGGGGTGGGCGCCACTTTTCCGTTCAGCGGCGCGTTCTTCGTGCTGCTCGCGGCACCGACCGTGGTCCCGGTGCTCTCCTCACGCGAGGTCGTGGCCACCCTGTTCGTCACCGGCGTGTGGATGGTCGCGATGCGGCTCGTCATCGCGTACGCGATCGTGCGGTGGCGCGGGGTGGGCACCATGGCGGCGGCGGACATCAGGCCGCTGCGGGACTCCTTCGGCGCGGGCTGGACCTCGCTCATGGTCCTCGCCGCCGTCGCCGTGCCGGTGCTGCTGACGACCGGTCCGGCCAGCGACTGGGCCAGTGGGCGGCTAGGCGGACTCGACGCCGCGGACGCGGTGCCCCTGCTCGTGTGGCTGCCCGTGGTGATGCTGATCGCCGGGCTCCTGGTGGAGCGGCGGGCACTGCCGCACGGAGGGCCCGACTGGTGGCGGACCCTGGGCGAGATCGGCCCGAAGCTGGGGCTCGTGGGCGTGACGATGGTGTCGGCGTTCGCGGCCTCGGAGGTCCTCGCCCGGCTCGGCCTCGGCGAAGAGCTGGCGCCCTACCTGGAGGACCTTCAGGGCGTGCCGTCGCTGGTGGCGGCGCTCGTGGTGGGCCTGGTCCTCGTCATCGTCGCGGGCCCCCTCAACACCACCTCCACCCTGTCGGCCGTCGGTCCCGTCGCGTTCGCCGCACTCACCGCCGCGGGCATCCCCGCGCACGTCGCCTTCGCGTCGGTCATCGTCTGGGCCTCCTCGGAGGGGTGTTCGCCGCCGGGGGCCGCGCCGCTGTACGTGGCCGCCGGCATCGCGGACATCAACCCGGCCCGCATCTTCGTGCCCGTCGCCCTCTACTACCTGCTGCCGACCTATGTGTTCGGTGTCCTGATGGCGGTGGGCGTGCTGTGGATCCCGGGCTGAACCCGATGAGCCGCGCAACAGAGAACGGAGAACTCATGCAGTCCACCCGTCACTCCATCCGTCACCACATCCGTGCCTTCCTCCTGGACGCGACCCGCGTCCTGCTCATCACCTTCCTCCTCGGTGGACTCCTTGTGGTGAGCGGCCAAGTCGTGGCCCTCTTCGCGGGCGACCAGCGCCTCATGGAGCTGTTCGGCACGGCCGTCACCGAAGTGGTGTGCGTCGTGGCGGGAGCCGCGGGCATCTGCTCGTTCGCTCTGCTGTACGTACGCGACCGCGGCACCGCCGGCGCCCCGCGGCATCACGGGAGCGGGCCGGGCGAGGAGGACGGGGAGAGCGTCTGGGACTGAGGCGGCGTGATGGCGACCGCTCAACGGCATCGTTCCCCGGACACGCCGGAGCATCACGTCACAGAGCGTAGGGTGTCCGGGGCTCAGAGCCCTTGTGTGCTGTAGGCGCTGAGGTTGGCTTCGACCTGGCCCAGCAAAGTCAGCAGCTGCTCGCGCTGGGTCTCGTCAAGGCCGGCGAGGCTTTCCTGTTCCAGGGTGCTCCAGGCCCGGTCCACCTCGGCCAGCATGCAGGCGCCGGACTCCGAGGGCTCCACCAGTACCGCCCTCCCGTCCGCCGGGTCCGGCAGGCGTCGCACATGTCCGGCCTGTTCCATCCGCTGGAGCATCTTGGTGAGGGTGGAGGCTTCGACGCCGAGCATGCGGACCAGATCCGACTGGCGGAGGACGGGCCCGCTCTCCCACAGGTGCATCATCACCATCTCCTGACCCGGGTACAGCCCGAGGTCGCGCAGCAGGGACGCGGCCACCGTGCGGTGCAGGCGGGCCACCCGGCACAGCGCCAGGCTGACCGGACCGCCACCGGCGACGGCTGGCCGCACGGCAGGCCCGCCCACACCCGTAGCCGCCGACTCCTTTGTGGGCTCCATCACTGCTTCCGTGCCTCTCCGATCGTCCTCAGGGCACCGGAGGGTGCCCAGGCCGACCACTTTACTTGGTCGGCTAAAGACTGTTGTACGGTGGACCCGCCGAACTAGTTAGCCGACTAACCATTTACTTGGTCGGCTATGCATCCCTTCCTGTTATGCGGTCCTGTCGCGCAGGGCGGCTGGTGACCACCGCGCAGGCAGGGACCGATTCACTTTCTGGGAGCACCTCCATGAGCAAGATCTGGTTCATCACTGGCTCGTCCCGCGGCTTCGGCCGCCAGTTCGTCGAAGCGGCCCTCTCCCGTGGGGACAAGGTCGCGGCCACCGCCCGCGACACCGCCGCGCTCGCGGACCTCGTCACCACCTACGAAGACGCCGTCCTGCCGATAGCACTGGATGTGACGGACCGGGAAGCGGTCTTCGCCGCTGTCCAGCGCGCCCACGCGCATTTCGGCCGGCTCGACGTCGTCGTCAACAACGCCGGATACGCCCTGTTCGGCATGGTCGAGGAGGTGAGCGAGGAGCAGATCCGCGACCAGTTCGAGACCAACTTCTTCGGCACCCTGTGGGTCACCCAGGCCGCCCTGCCGTTCCTGCGCGCCCAGGAAAGCGGCCACATCGTCCAGATCTCCTCCTTCGGCGGTGTCTCACCCTGGCCCAACATGGGCGGCTACCACGCCTCGAAGTGGGCCCTGGAAGGCCTCACCGACACCCTGGCCCAGGAGGTCGCCGGATCCGGCATCAAGGTCACTCTCGTCGAGCCCAACAACTTCGCCACCGACGCGGCGGGCTCCTCCGGCGTTCACGCCAAGACCCTGCCCGCCTACGACGGCGTGCGCGCCGCGGTGGTCGCCGCTTTCAGCGGTGCCCCTGCCGGCGACCCCGCCGCGGCGGGCCCGGCACTGCTGAAGATCGTCGACGCCGAGAACCCCCCGCTGCGGGTCTTCTTCGGGAGCGCCTCTCTCCCGGTCGTCAGCCAGCTCTACGCCGAGCGGCTTAAGAGCTGGAACGACTGGGCCGAGGTATCCGCACTGGCTGAGAGCGCACAGGTCTGACCAAGCAACAGGTGGGTCGCTGGAGCACCGCGCGAACCACAGGAACGTCTCCTTGCGGCCGGGGCCGACGAAGCTCCGGCCGCCACGTCATGGTCACGTCGGCCGGAGCGGAAGCGGAGATACACAGCCCGGGGCGGTCCACCTCGGCACGGACGAGCCTGCCGGTTCGAAGGGCCGTTCCCAGAGCCGTTCCCAGAAGAGGGCATTCGATGAATGGCGACGGGAAAGCGCAGCCGCTTCACCGGCCGGTTATCGCCGCCGACGAAGACCCCGTCCTCGTACGGCCCGTCCAGGGGCAGCCTCAGCTCCGCCCCCCTTCGCGGCGGCGTGGCCCTCGCCGATCAGCATCGCCGCGGTGCGGTGCGGTGCGGGCGAGCGAGAGGCGACTGACCGAGCCGGGGCCGGTCGCCACTCTGTGGGGCAGTGCCCGGATCGCGGCTGCGGCCATCATGTAGCCGGTCGCGAAGTCGAGGGCCTCCACGGGCAGGTGACGGGGCCGGTCGGCGACGACGAGGGCGCCGGGCGCGTTGATCGGCGTCCTGTGTTCCGGGGCGGCCCGCGCCCCGGCCGTCGTGGCGTCGGCGAGGCCCGTGCTGAACTGAACGAGGGTGTCGAAGCCCCTGCGGTCCTTCCAGGGCCCCGTCCAGCCGTAGGGGTTGAGCGTCACTGCCACCAGGCCGGGGCGTACGGCGGCCCGGACATGGAGGGCGACGAGGCTGTCGAGACCGCCGGGCCGGTATCCGTGGACGAGCACGTCCGCAGTGGACAGCAGCACCAGTAGCTCTGGCCATGGTCACCGCCGGCATCGCCAACAACGGCCAGGTGGTGAAGCCCTACCTGGTCGAACGGATCACGGGGCCGGACCTGTCCGTGGTGGAGACGACCGACCCCGAGTTCCACGCTCAGGCCGTCTCTGCACGCACCGCGCAGAAGGTGCAGGACATGATGGAGCACACCGTCCACGAGGGCACCGCCGACCAGGCCCGGATACCCGGAGTGACCGTCGGCGGGAAACCCGGAACCGTCGAGCACGGCGTCGATGTGCGCGACGAACGCCCCTGCGCCTGGTTCGTCTCCTCCTACGTGAAGCAGAGCGACGGCTCCTCACCTGTCGCCGTCGCCGTATTCTTCGACCCCAAGGACATGGACATTTCCGCATCCGAGATCGGCGGCGTCCGACTCGCCGCGCCCGTCGCCAAAGCCGTGATGAAGGCCGTACTGAAGCCGTGACTCACGGACGTGCCCCTCGCGTCGTCGCATCGGCGGCCTGGCTGTGGGCAGCCGGAGTCGTGGGACTGGCCCTGGCCAACACCGCCGGGTGCGTCATCGGCTACGCGTGCGCCGCCGCGATAGGCAGGATCACGCCACGCCACGCCACGCCCGTCGCCTGTCGCTCCGCCCGACGCGACCCGCGCAGAGGCTCCCACCGGCAGGCCGGTGTCAAAGCCGATCCGATTCCCCCGGCCATCTGTGACCCTGCGGGACCTGCCCGGTGACAAGAGCGGCGGTCGACGGGTCCACCGCACGGACCGTCGCCCAGATCTGCCGCGCGGACCTCCTCGTCAACGACGCAGCCTACGAACACCGGTTCATCGCTGTGACCAGCAACATTCACCCTTCGGGCTTCGACACGACCATGCCGAAGACCCTCGCGGGCGGGAGCACCGATCGCCGTCGGTGGGGGGAATGGGGAAGCTGAGGTGGTGCGCGATGAGCGTACGTGCCTGGCTCAGGCCGGGGCAGGCGTACGGGACAGGGCTGTGCGCAGCGCGAAGAAACCGAGCAAACCACCTGCCGCAAAGCGCTGCGCGGTCATCACGCGTGGTCGGGCAGCCAGGAACCCCGATATCCGTGCTGCGCCCATCATGATCAGAGCGTTCACGGAGAGTCCCACGATGATCTGTACGCCACCGAGCTGCAGCAGTTGCGCCCAGGCCGGCCCCGCGTGGGGGTCCATGAACTGGGGCAGAAGAGAGGCGTACATGAGAGCGATCTTGGGGTTGAGCAGGTTGGTCAGGAGCCCCATCGAGAAGAGGCGGGCGTCAGAGACGGGAGGCAGATCCTGCGCCGGGGCGAAGGGTGAGCGGCCGCCGGGCTTGAGCATGTCCCAGGCCAGGTAGGCCAGGTAGATGGCCCCAGCGAGTTTGACCACTGTGAACGCCAGTGGCACGGCGGCGAACAGTGCGGACAGGCCGGCGGCCGCTGCCAGCAGGTAGCACAGGAATCCCACGGCGGTCCCGCTCAGGCTGACCAGGCCCGCCCTGCGGCCTTGGGTGATCGCGCGGGAGACGAGGTGGATCATGTTCGGTCCCGGAGTCAAGGCCATGCCCAATTCGACCAGGGCCACTGCCCCCACTGCGGTCAGACTGATCACTGGTCAACTCCCGGTCGACAGGCGGGGTCCCGGTACCCGGCGTGGGCGGCGTCCGTCGGCGACGGACGGGTGCGACGCATGTGCATCGCCTGCCTGAGGATACGGCCCTGCCGGTTGGCGTCTTCGTGCACCCTGGTGCCAGCGGGCCGATGCCATCAACGAAGGCCCCATGAGGGCGTTGGCGGTCAGCGTGTGATCGGCGGGCAGGTCCTGGTCAATAGGGCGACGCGGAGAACTCGCCTGGCTGCGCCGCGGTCTTTAGGTCTGCCCCAGCGGCGTCGTCCAGGTCGTGGGCGCTGGTGGGACGGTCCGGCAAGATCGCCGGAAGTGTGGTGAGCCTTTGCCGGTGACGATGGCGGCGGCCAGTTTCGGCCGCCTGATCGTTTTCAGGCGGCTCGGCTGACGTCCAGCCGTTCGGACGACGGCACATATCCAGCTGCCCTGTAGGCGGCGACGGCGGCAGCGTTCGCGCTCGGGGTGCTGACGAGTGCGCCTGACGCGCCCAGTTCACCCAGCGCCGCCGCGGCGGCGACGCTGATTGCCGTCCCGTAGCCGCGACCGCGATGGCCGGCGTGCACGCCCATCGGCTCCAGCAGACCGGGCTTGCCGGGCCCGGCCGACCAGACCGTCGCCGCGGCCACCGCGTTGTCCTGCTCGTCGTAGCCGATCAGGCAGCGGGCGTCGGCGTAGAGCGGCCCGGCCGCCAGGACATGCCAGATCTCCTCGGTGAACGCCGGGCTGGCGAACGCCGAGCGGTGCACCGCGGTCCGCACCCCCGCCGTCTTTGGACCGGCTACCTCGATCCGCAGGCCGCAGTCCTCCACCGGCTCGGCCAGATCGCGGCGCAGCGGCGTCCACGACTCGTCCAGATTCCAGCCCGCTTCCAACAGGACCTCGCGGAGCAGGGCGCCGTTGGGGATTTCGAGGCTGACCTTTCCGGGCGGCAGGACCCCGCGCTCCGGATCATCGAGGTCCGCCAGCAGGTGGCGCGCCAGATCGCCGTCCTGTCGCAGGTCCGGCGCGGTCGTCAGGCGCAGCACATCAGAGGCGTCCAGGTATCCGACGGCAATGATCCGTCCGCCTACGCTCCAGGTGCGGACGGCCGCGGCCAGCCTCTTCGCGCCCAGCGCCCAGGCCCAGCCGAGGTCTCCGGGATGGAGTTGCAAAGGCGTGCGGTCGTCCTGCCATGCGCGCAGGGCATCCACGGCCCCGGTCAGCCCGTCGACGCCGGGCTCGTTCAGAACGATCGTCATGTCCCGCATCTCACACCCTCGGGGCGACCGGCCGCACCTGGTTTCTTTCTCAGTCAGTCAGATCGCCCTAGGCGCAACCCAGCCCAAATCCCCGGCCTTTCCTGTCGACTTACTGGGAAGGCCTGGGCGCGCCCTCGGCGGCGCACGCAGGATGACGCCCGTGGGCCCCGCACACCCTTGCTCTCGGGGCCTGTTCCCCCGTGCGCCCCACGTGGCCCGGCGGGCCGACGGCGTCTGCGGTGCCGTCCCGCCCGAGCCGCGTCAGGCGTCGTAGCGCGGGCAGTGCCCGGGCGAGCGCGCGGCGCTCGGCCGGGGTGAGGAGGGCGATCAGTGGTGCCAGCTGCTCGGCCCGTTCCCCGCGGCACGACTCGCCGATGTTCCGCCCCTTCTGGGTGATGCGCACCAGAACGGCGCGGCCGTCGCGCGGGTCGCGTCCGCGTTCCACGAGGCCGTCGCGTTCCAGGCGTTTGACCAGCTGGGTGAGCCCCGGCTGGCTGAGCTGTTCGCTCGCGATCAGCTCCGTCAGCCGTTTCGGGCGGTCGTCACAGGCCAGGGCGTCGAGCACCGACAGCGTGCTGAACGCGTGGTTTCGCCTGCGCGGCAGGCGGATGTAGAAGCGGTTGAACTCCTCGACGACGTCGATGAACTGAGTCACATTCAGATCGCACGGAGAGGCAGGCACGCGGGGGAGCCTATAGCTTGCGGAGCGGCGATGTATTGATAACTTACAGAAGTTGCTTATGGTGTTCTGGGTGGCCGCCGTTGCGGCGCGCCGCGACACGCTCGGCTGCCCTCTCTTCACCACCGAGCCCCAAAAACCGTCGTGAGAGGAACGCATGACTGTTCGTGTAGGTATCAACGGCTTCGGCCGCATCGGGAGGAACGTCTTCCGGGCGGTCGCCGCCAGGAACGCGGACCTGGAGATCGTCGCGGTCAACGACCTGGGCGACGTGTCGACCATGGCCCACCTGTTGGCCTACGACTCGGTCCTCGGCCGCTTCCCGGAGGAGATCACCGCCGAGCCCGGCGCGATCCGGGTCGGCGACAAGACGGTCAAGGTCCTCGCCGAGCGCGACCCGGCCCAACTTCCCTGGGGCGACCTGGGCGTGGACGTCGTCATCGAGTCCACGGGCATCTTCACCAAGGCCGAGAAGGCCCGCGCCCACATCGACGGCGGCGCCAAGAAGGTGATCATCGCCGCCCCCGCGAGCGACGAGGACGTCACGATCGTCCTGGGTGTCAACGACGACATCTACGACCCCGCCAGCCACACCATCATCTCCAACGCTTCGTGCACCACCAACTGCCTCGGCGTCCTCGCCAAGGTGCTGCACGACAGCGTCGGCATCGAGTACGGAATGATGACCACGGTCCACGCCTACACCCAGGACCAGAACCTCCAGGACGCCCCGCACAAGGACCTGCGCCGCGCCCGCTCGGCCGCCGTCAACGTGGTGCCGACGTCCAGCGGAGCCGCCAAGGCCATCGGTCTGGTCCTGCCCGAACTCAAGGGCCGCCTCGACGCGTTCGCGCTGCGGGTCCCCGTGCCGACCGGATCGGTCACCGACCTGACGGTCACCACGAGCCGCCGCACCACCGTCGAGGAGATCAACGAGGCGTACGCGAAGGCCGCCGCCGGCGCGTACAAGGGACTGCTCACCTACACCGAGGCACCCATCGTCAGCTCCGACATCGTGACCGACCCGGCCTCCTGCGTCTACGACGCCGGTCTCACCCGTGTGAACGGGCCGCAGGTCAAGGTCGTCGGCTGGTACGACAACGAGTGGGGCTACTCGAACCGCCTCATCGACCTGGCGCTCAAGGTCGGCACCTCGCTCTAGGGACCGCCGACAGCCCGAGGGTCTGTCGGCGGAGGGCTCGGCTTGAGCCGTCGTCGCGGCGGGGCATCGGGCCGGGCCGCGTCATGACCGGGTCCGGTGGCCGAGTTCCGCGAGGCGGGAGAGCGCGGGGAGCGCCTCGGTGATCGCCCGCTGGTCCTCGGGCGCCAGTTGGGCGACGAGCGGGACCAGGCGGCGGATCCGGTCCTCCAGACGGGACGCGCCGACCTGCCGCCCGGCGTCGGTGATGTGGACGAGGACGGCACGCCCGTCCGTCGGGTCGGGGCGGCGTTCCACGAGGCCGTCCTGCTCCAGGCGCGTGACGAGCTGGGTGAGTCCTGGCTGGCTGATCTGCTCGGTCTTGGCGAGCTTCGTGAGCCGAGTGGGCCCCCGCGAGTTCAGGGTGTCCAGCACGGACAGGGTGGTGAACGACAGTGTCTGGAGAGCGGGCAGGCGAATGTAGAAGCGGTTGAAGTTCTCGATTGCCGAGATCAGGGCGCGCACGTCCAGGTGGTCCTGCGGGCTGTTGGTCTGCGAAGTGGTCACCCTAGAAAAATAGCGCACACTTATATAGTCTCGTTGATGCATTGATGGTCTGCACCCCGCGGGGGGCATGCGGTCCGCACCAGCTTTCCATGACGCAATGGCGCGTCTTGCTCTGACATTTCCGCGACCTCGGCGTCACCGGCGCCGTTCGGTCCGTCCAGGAAATCGCCTTCGCTGTCGATCCGGGGTACTTCCAGAAGAATGCCGGAAATCCTCGGGGAAATGAGCATGCCCGCATGAAGGAACTTCCGACGTTACCGTTCGACAATCCGTCCGTCATGGGCATCGCACCCCAAATGCGCGCACTGCAGCAGGAGGGGCCGATCACCAAGGTGCGGGCCGCCGGTGAGGACGCCTGGCTGGTCACCCGCTACGACGAGGTGCGCACCCTGCTCGCCGACCGCAGGCTCCGCCTCAGCAACCCCGACCGCGAGCAGTCGGCCAAGAGCGCGGCCAGAGGCTTCATGGTCGCGCTGATGGCGGGGGACGACTGCGACACCGAACTCGCCAGGCACGCGCAGATGCGCGAGCTGCTCGTCCCCCTCTTCACCACACAGCGGATGCGCCGCATGCAGACCCGGATCGAGCACCATGTGGAGGAGCTGCTCGACGAGTTGGCCGTCACCACCCCGCCGGTCGATCTGCACCGCGCGCTGTCGTTCCCGCTGCCGACCATGGTGGTCTGCGATCTGCTCGGTGTGCCGCTGGCCGACCGGGAGCGGTTCGGCCAGTGGGCGAGAGGCACCTTCGACCACAGCGACGATCAGCACTCGTCGAACACGTTCAAGAAGGTCGTCGACTACATGATGGAGCTGGTGGCCCGCAAGCGGGCCCAGCCGGGCGACGACATCCTCTCCGAGCTGATCACGGCCAAGGGCGGCACGCTGTCCGACGCGGAGATCGTCGACTTGGGCAGCGCCGTGCTGCTCTTCGGTTACGAGACCACCATCGTCCGCATCGACCTGGGCACACTGCTGTTGCTGCGCAACCCGGTCCAGCGCGCGCAGCTCGTCGAGGACCCCGGCCTCGCGCCGGCCGCGGTCGAGGAGATCCTGCGCCTGAGCGTCGGCGGGAAGGGATCCAACGCGCTGATACCCCGCTACGCGCACAGCGACATCACCGTCGGCGAGACGGTAATCCGGGCCGGGGACGCGGTGAAGCTCGCCATCGGCGCGGCCAACATCGACGAGCGGGCCTACCCCGCGGGCGACGTGCTGGATCTGCACCGGGACAAGCCCAAGTCACACCTGGCGTTCGGGCACGGCGCCCGCCACTGCATAGGCCGCACGCTGGCCCGGATCGAGCTGACCGCCGTCTTCGAGAGGCTGTTTCGTCGTCTGCCTGACCTGCGGCTCGCGGTTCCGGAGGATTCGCTGCGGTGGCAGGAGCACCGGATCACCGGCGGGTTCGACGAAATCCCGGTGACGTTCTGAGCGGTATCGGCAGAACCGTCGCTCCCCCGCCATCAGAGACTTCCGCAGGAAACGAACAAGCCATCCGGCTATGTGAGTTGACGATCCCTCAGGCAATTTGAGGGCTGGAAATGAATCGCTGGGCTATATAGGCTCCTGGTCGATCGAATCAAGCTGTCGGTCTGCCCGGAGGTGTGACGCTCCTTTCCCGACGCGCCAGATTTCACGAGGACAAGGAACCATGACGGAGACTTTCAGCGAGTACGTCGACTGCGCCCCTCTTCTCGACAACCGTGAGGCCCTTGACCGGTTCTACGAAGAGCACGGATATCTATACCTGCGGGGCGCCCTGGACCGCGAACTGGTGCGGACCGCCGCCGAGCAGATGCTCCAGGGCCTGATCGCACTCGGCCACGCAGCCCCCGGCACCACCCTTGACACCCTCGCCATCGACTCCTTCGAGGCGGTCGACGAGGTGGCGATGCACGAGTACGTCAAGTACGACGAGCTGTGGAACCACCCCACGACCGTCAAGGTCTGGGAGAAGGTCTTCGGCGAGCCCGTCTTCGTCTTCAAGTCGACGACGATCCGCTACTACCCCACCGCCGCGGGCTCCGCGGAGCCGAGCTTCCTGACGCCCCTGCACCAGGACGGCTTCTACATAGGCCCGAACAAGGACTTCCGCACCGCCTGGATACCGCTGCTCCCCACGAGTCCCGCCATAGGGGGCGTCGCCATCGCCGACGGCAGCCACAAGCGGGGCCCCCGCGAGCACGTCATCACCGAGAACTTCCGCCGCTTCGGCCACCCCGTGCGCGGCATCCCCGCCGAGGAGTTCGGCGCGGACGAGCAGCTGCTGTTCTCACCCATGGAGCCGGGCGACGTCATCCTCTTCCACGCCTTCACGTGCCACAAGTCCATCCCGAACGTCTCGGTGGACCCGGCCGGCATGCGGATGTCGATGGACACCCGCATCCAACCCGCCTCCTCGCACCGCGGCTTCAACTCCCTGACCCCCTGGCCCGAGTCCGCGAAGGACGCCTCCAAGGGCATCCTGTCGAAGATCACCGGCACCCCCACCACCGCCGAATGACCGGGTCATCCTCGCACCCGCCTCAACCGTTCCCCGAGAAAGCCCGGGTAGGCAACGCATGACGAAACGCGAGGGCCTGCCCTCCGCCAAGGGCCCCGGCGTGGCGCCGGAGCCCGCCCCCCGTACGGAGCCGGTCGCCACGGGGCTCAGCGGCATCGCCCTCGTGGTGGTGCTCACCGGATACGCCCTGTCCATCGTCGACGCCTCCATCGTCAACGTGGCGCTGAACTCGATCAGCGACGACCTCCACGGCGGCCCCGCCGCCCTGGAACTGGTGGTGTCCGGCTACGGCCTCACCTACGCACTCGGCCTCGTGCTCGGCGGCCGGCTCGGCGACGCCTTCGGCAGGCGCCGCCTGTACGCCTGCGGACTCGCCGCGTTCACCCTCACCTCGGCGCTCTGCGGACTCGCCCCGACCATCGAGTTCCTCGTCGCGGCCCGGCTGCTCCAGGGCGCCGCCGCCGCCATGCTCGTACCGCAGGTGCTCGCGACGATCCAGGCGGCCACCGAGGGCCAGGCACGCGCCCGGGCCATCGGCATGTACGGCGCGACCGCCGCCCTCGGCATGGTTATCGGACAGATTTTGGGCGGCCTCCTCGTCGAGCTGGACATCGCGGGGATCGGCTGGCGGGCGGTCTTCGCGATCAACGTACCGATCGGTGTGGCCGCGCTGCTCGCCGTCCGGCGCGTCCCCGCCACCAGGGCGGGCGCCAAGCCCGGATTCGACCCCAAGGGCACCGCCCTGTTCGGTCTCACCATGGTCTGCGTCCTCGCCCTGGTGGTGGCGGGCCCCGATCTGGGCTGGCCGCTGTGGCTGTGGTCCCTGCTCCTGGTCGCCGCGGCGGGCGCCCTGGCGCTGGCACGGGTCGAACGCGGCCTGGAGGCGCGGGGCGGTTCGCCGCTGCTGTCCCCCACCGTGCTGTCCCACCCGGGCATGCGCAGGGGCCTTGCGGCAATGGTCCCGTTCTCGGCCGGCTTCGGTGCCTTCCTGTTCGTCTACGCACTGGTCGCGCAGGGCCACTTCGGCCTCGACGGCCTCGAATCCGGCGGCGGCCTCGCGCCGTTTGCCGTGGCGTTCTTCGCGGTGACCCTGTTCACCCCGAGGATCGCGGCGGCCCTGGGCGCCCGCATCGTCACCCTCGGCGCCTGCGTCCAGGGTGCGGGCCTGCTGCTCCTCGCGCTGGTCATCCGGTTCGGCTGGCCGCACCCCTCCCTGACGCTCGTACTCGCCGGGATCGGCCTCTACGGCGTGGGCGCCGCGCTGACCGGGCCGACGCTGTTCCGGATGATCCTCGCCGACGTGCCCCCGGCCCAGGCCGGGATGGGCAGCGGTGTGCTGGTGACCAGCCAGCAGATGGCGACCGCGCTGGGCGCGACCGTGGGCGGCACCCTCTACCTCTCCATGACCGACTGGCAGTCGACGATGCCGGCGGCCGTGGCCGTCCTCGCCCTCCTCGCGTGCTGTTCGGTGATCGTCCTCGTGATCAGCCTGAAGCTCCCTGACCCCCGGTGAAGCCGCGTCCCACGCATGACGCGTGCTGACCCAGACCTTCTCGCGGACAACGGCACGCCGTCCTCCGGCGTACCCGCGTACAGAAGCGGAGGCAGCCAAGTGCAGTTACGGACAGACACGGCCGTGGTGACCGGCGCCGCCAGCGGCATCGGACTCGCCCTCAGCGCCCGCTTCGCACAGGCCGGCGCCGCCGTGGTCATGGCGGACGTCGCGGGCGACGCGCTGCGTGCGCGGGCCGCCGAACTCACGGCGCGCGGCGCCAGAGTCACCGCCGTGAGAGCCGACCTGACCGACCCGGACGCCGTCGCCCACCTCGCGGACACCGCGTTCGACGTGCTCGGCGACATCGATGTGGTGTGCAACAACGCCGGGGTCATCGGGCCCGTGGGGCAACCCCTGTGGGAGGTACCGCTGGAGCGGATGCGGCAGGTCTTCGAGGCGAACCACTGGGCGCACGTCCTGGTGTCCCGCGCTTTCATCCCCACGCTCCTCCAGCGCGGCAGACCCGCCCACCTGATCCACACCGCCTCGATGTCCGCCTTCGCCGTCGGCGCGGGCAGCGCCGCCTACGCCGCCTCCAAGCACGCCGACCTCGCGGTCGCCCGCAGCCTGCGCGCCGATCTGCGGGGCACCAGGATCCGGGTGTCGGTGCTGTGCCCGGGACGGGTCGACACCCCCATGGTCCAGGGGCTGACCGCCCCGCGCGGCGCGGGCGGCGACACCTCCGTGAGCGCCGAGGACGTCGCCTCGCTCGTGTGGGAGGCCCTCGGCTCCGACCGCTTCTACCTCTTCAGCAACTCCGACGCCCCGCTGCGGCTGCGCGATCAGTTCGACGACGTATGGCGTCATGTCTCCCTTCCGCCCCCTTCCCCCGAGGAGGAGCTGTGGCACACGCCGAGAGCGACGACCGAAGCGATGAAGCACTGACCATCGATCTGGAGGCGGTGCGGGAGAAGTACCGGCAGGAACGCGACAAGCGCACCGCCGGGCGCACCTACCAGTTCGCGCGCGGCGACTTCAGCGGCTACGCGCGGGACCCCTACACCGAGCGGCGGGAGCGCGAGCCCCTCACCGACGAGGTGGACGTCGCCGTCGTCGGCGCCGGCATCGGCGGCCTCCTGACCGGCGCCCACCTGCGCCGGGAGACGGGCCTGGACCGCATCCGGCTGATCGACGAGGCGGGCGACGTCGGCGGCACCTGGTACTGGAACCGCTTCCCCGGCGTCCGCTGCGACGTCGAGAGCTACATCTACATGCCGCTGCTCGAAGAGACCGGCACGATACCCACGGAGAAGTACTCCACCGGACCCGAGATCTTCGCCCACCTCCAGCGGATCGCCCACCAGTACGACCTCTACCGCGACGCCCTCTTCCAGACCGCCGTCACCGAACTGCGCTGGGACGAGGCCGCCGGGAGGTGGCTGGTGAGCACCGACCGCGGAGATCTGTTCCGGGCCCGGTACGTGGCCATGTCGATCGGCCTGATGCACCGCCCCAAACTCCCTGCCGTGCCGGGCCTGGAGACGTTCGCCGGGCACTCCTTCCACACCAGCCGCTGGGACTTCGACTACACCGGCGGTGACAGCACCGGCGGCCTGACCGGGCTGAAGGGCAAGACGGTCGGCGTCATCGGCACCGGCTCGACGACCATCCAGCTCGCCCCGCACCTCGCCGAGTGGGCCGAGCGGCTCGTCCTCTTCCAGCGCACCCCCGCCACCGTCGACGTCCGCGGCAACCGGCCCACCCCGCCCGACTGGGCGGACAGCCTCGAACCGGGCTGGCAGCAGCGCCGGATGGAGAACTTCCACGCCCTGACCTCGGGCATCCCGCAGGACGAGGACCTGGTCCAGGACCGCTGGACCCAGACCACGGCCGAACTGGCCGCCGCGATCCTGCCGACCGGCGACACGGGGGGCGACCCCAAGGAGCGGGCGCTCGCGGCCGAGCGGGCGGACTTCCTGAAGATGGAGGAGTTGCGCGCCCGCATCGACCACGTCGTCACCGACCCCGCGACCGCCGCCGCCCTCAAGCCGTACTACCGCGTGTACTGCAAGCGGCCCTGCTTCCACGACGGCTATCTCCACACCTTCAACCGGCCCAACGTCACCCTCGTGGACACCCAGGGGCAGGGCGTGGAACGGCTCACCGAGACCGGGGTGGTCGCCAACGGCCGGGAGTACCCGGTCGACTGCCTGATCTTCGCCACCGGCTACGAGCACGAGTTCGCCGTCCCCTACACCGAGCGCGCCGGATACGACATCGTCGGCCGCGACGGCGTGAAGCTGTCGCAGAAGTGGGCGGACGGGGCGCGCACCCTGCACGGACTGCAGGTGAACGGCTTCCCCAACTGCTTCATCCTCTCCAAGATCCAGGCGGGCCGGCACGTCAACATCGCCTACATGCTGGGCGAGCAGACCCGGCACCTCGCGTACATCGTCAAGAGCGTCGAGGAACGCGGACACCGGGTTGTGGAGGCGTCGGAGGCCGCCGAGAAGGAATGGGTCGAGGAGATCCTCCGGCTCGCCAGCAACGATCTCGACTTCCTGGAGAACTGCACACCCGGCCTCTACAACAACGAGGGCGACCCGAGCGCGATGCCCCGGCTCAACTCCAGCTACGGCGGCGGCTCGGTGGAGTTCGTGAACATCCTCAGGCGCTGGCGCGCGGCGGGCGACCTCGCCGGCCTCGAACTGCGCTGACCACCCGAGACTTCTGCGAAAGGCGGCAACGCTCATGGACGTCACGCCGATACCCGGCGCACCTCTCGGCGCCGTCGTGGACGGCGCCCGTGTCACCGGCGGCATGGACAAGGCCCAGGCCGAGGAGATCTGGGCGGCTCTCGACGCACACCTCGTCCTCGTCTTCCGTGGCCATCAGACGCCCTGTGACGAGGAGTTCCTGGCCTTCGGCCGCCACTTCGGGCACATCCCGAAGACCGGCCTGACCAGCGGCGCCCACCCCGACCACAACGAAATCCTGATCGTCTCCAACCTGGTGGAGAACGGCCGCAAGACCGGCGTCGGCGACGCCGAGTGGATGGACTGGCACACCGACTACTCCTTCCGCCCCCGCGTCTCCCAGGTCGGCTTCCTCGAAGCCCTCGAGGTGCCGGCCTCCGGTGGCGGACGGACCCTCTTCACCGACATGTACGCCCTGTACGAGTCGCTGCCGGCCGAAGAACGCAGGCGCCTGCACTCCTACCGGGTACGCCACGCCCTGCGCACCGGGTACGAGGAGACCATCGAGGAGAGGCTCCAGGGCGAGGTGTCCCTCGGCGAGAGGGCCGAGCAGATCCAGCCCGAGGACGGCACTTCCACCATCCACCCGCTGATCGCCCGCAATCCGCGCACCGGCCGCCAATCGGTTTACGTCAGCTCGCTGAACACCAAGTGGATCGTGGATCTCGCCCCCGACGACAGCCGCGCACTGCTCGACGAACTCCTCTCGCACGCCGGCAGGCCCGAGTTCACCTACGCCCACACCTGGCAGCCGGGGGACATCGTCATGTGGGACCAACTCGGCACCATCCACGCCAAGGAGGCGTTCGACCCGTCCGAACGGCGCGACATGCGCCAGGTCGTCAGCATCTTCGACGACCCAAGGGCCCCCTGGCGCGCGCGGGTCGCCGCATGAGCACCGCTCCCGCCTCCCTCAGACACAGCCGGGACACCATCACCCCGGCACTGCGGGCCGCCGTCGACCGGCGCGACCACCGCTCACGCCACCAGGCCGCCTACCACTTCGGCTGGATCACCGCCGGTGGTGCGCCCACCAGCGCCGACGCGGGCAAGGCCGTACGGCCGGCGCTCGCGCTCCTGTCGGCCGAGGCGGTCGGCGCACCGCCGGAGGTCGCCCTGCCCGGTGCCGTCGCCGTGGAGCTGGTGCACAACTTCTCCCTCGTGCACGACGACCTGATGGACGGCGACGAGGAGCGCCGCCACCGGCGCACGGTGTGGAAGCTGTGGGGCCCCTCCAGCGCCATCCTGACCGGTGATGCCATGCTCGCGCTCGCCCAGGAGGTGCTCCTCGACACCGGATCGCCCACGGCGGCACCCGCTGCCCGGCTCCTCGCGCGCACCACCCGGCACCTGATCCGCGGTCAGGTCCAGGACCTCACCTTCGAGCAGCGCGGACGCGTCACGGTCGAGGAGTGCGTCGACATGGCGGCCGGGAAGACCGGCGCGCTGATGTCGGCGAGCGCCGCGATCGGCGCCGTGCTCGCCGGGTCACCGGAGACGACGGTGGACGCCCTCGCGCTCTACGGCGACCATCTCGGCATCGCCTTCCAGCTCGTCGACGACGTGCTCGGCATCTGGGGCGACCCCGCTGTCACCGGCAAGCCGGTCCACTCCGATCTGCGTTCCCGCAAGAAGTCCCTGCCGGTGAGCCACGCCCTGAACCAGGACGGGCCGCTCAGCGGCGAACTGGCCGACTGGCTCGCCACCTCCGGCGAACCCGACGAGGAGGAGCTGCGGCGGGTGGCCGGCCTGATCGAGGGCGCGGGCGGCCGGGACTGGGCGCTGGCCGAGGCCGCCCGGCGTATGACGCTGGCCGAGGAGGCGCTGAGCGGCGTCGGTCTCGACGCCGGAGCGCGGGGCGAACTTCTCGCGCTCGGCCGGTTCGTCGTCGACCGGAAGGTCTGAATCCCGGCCGCCCCTTCCCACATGCCC
>NZ_WMBF01000774.1:0-1805 GCF_019400875.1 Streptomyces anatolicus
GGCGGGGGAGCCGCTGACCGGGGAGGCCGTCGAAGCCCTCCAGGGCCTGCGGGACGCGCTCAAGGAGGGCGCCGCCCTCGCCGAGCGGCTGGCGGCGCTCCTGACGGCCGCGGAGATCGAGGCGCTGCGCGCGCGGGTGGGGTCCCTGCTGGAATCCGGGCGCCATCCCGAGCCGTCCGGCGAGTGGCCCGCGATCCCCTGGCCGCCGGTATAGGGGCGGGCCCTCGGGGGTCTTTTCCGTCGTCTTCGTCGCCATTCGATGATCCGCACGCCCATTTCGATGATCCCCACTCGTATGCGGACGCCCCGTCCGGTTAGGCTCTGGGCATGCATGCCTGGCCCGCTTCTGAGGTCCCCGCCCTTCCTGGCAAGGGCCGCGACCTCCGGATCCACGACACCGCGACCGGTGAGCTCGTCACCCTCGACCCCGGTCCCGTCGCCCGTATCTACGTCTGCGGCATCACTCCGTACGACGCCACCCACATGGGTCACGCGGCGACCTACAACGCGTTCGACCTCGTGCAGCGCGTGTGGCTCGACACCAAGCGGCAGGTTCACTACGTCCAGAACGTGACCGACGTGGACGACCCGCTCCTGGAACGCGCCACCCGCGACGGCAAGGACTGGGTCGAGCTCGCCGAGGGCGAGACCGCTCTGTTCCGCGAGGACATGACCGCGCTGCGGCTCCTGCCGCCGCGGCACTACATCGGAGCCGTCGAGGCGATACCCGGCATCGTGCCGCTCGTCGAACGCCTCCGGGACATGGGCGCCGCCTACGAACTGGAGGGCGACACCTACTTCTCCGTCGAGTCCGACCCCCACTTCGGTGAGGTGTCCGGGCTCGACGCGGCCGCCATGAAGCTGCTCTCCGCCGAGCGCGGCGGCGACCCGGAGCGGCCCGGCAAGAAGAACCCGCTCGACCCGATGCTCTGGATGGCGGCCCGCGAGGGCGAGCCGAGCTGGGACGGCGCCTCCCTCGGGCGCGGGCGGCCCGGCTGGCACATCGAGTGCGTGGCCATCGCCCTCGACCACCTGGGCATGGGCTTCGACGTGCAGGGCGGCGGCTCCGACCTCGCCTTCCCGCACCACGAGATGGGCGCCTCGCACGCCCAGGCGCTGACCGGCGAGTACCCCTTCGCCAAGGCGTACGTCCACGCGGGCATGGTCGCCCTGGACGGCGCGAAGATGTCCAAGTCCAAGGGCAACCTCGTCTTCGTCTCGAAGCTGCGGCGCGACGGCGTGGACCCCGCGGCCATCCGCCTCGCCCTCCTCGCGCACCACTACCGCGCGGACTGGGAGTGGACCGACTCCGTCCTCACCGAGGCCGTCGAGCGGCTCGGCCGTTGGCGTGCGGCTGTGTCCCGTCCCGACGGGCCGTCCGCCGACGCGGTCGTGGAGGAGATGCGGGAGGCTCTGGCGAACGACCTGGACGCGCCGGCCGCGCTGGCCGCCGTCGACCGCTGGGTCGGTCTTCAGGATGCCGAGGGCGGTACGGACGAGGGGGCGCCCGGGGTGGTGTCGCGGGCCGTCGACGCGTTGCTTGGCGTGGCCTTGTAGTTCCGCCCAGGTCCGCCTAGGACCCGTGGTCTGCTTTCAGCTCGGTCGGTCGCCCTTCGGGCTCGTCCTCAAGCGCCGGACGGGCTTACATCCGCCCGGCGCCGCCCCGAACCGTCGGCTCCCGCCTCAAGCGCCGGACGGGCTTGGATCCGTCCGGCGCCGCCCCGAACCGTCGGCTCCCGCCTCAGTCGTCCGAGGAATCGGACCGGCCGGAGCCCTCGCCGTCGGTTCCGTCCTCGGTGTCGTCC
>NZ_WMBF01000087.1:0-19362 GCF_019400875.1 Streptomyces anatolicus
CCTCCGAGCAGGATCCGACGCCACCCCCGACCCCGACCGCTGCCGCTGAACCGCAGCCTCAGCCGGAAGCACCCGCGCCGGGCGCCGAAGCCTTCGTCCAGTCGGCGAAGCCGGCCAGACCGTCGAAGCCCGCGTCCCCGGACGCCGCGCTGGTGCAGCGCACGATGGCCGAGGTCGGCCCGGTCGCCGACCAGGTCACCTCGTACTTCTACGCCCTGCTCTTCACCCGCCACCCCGACCTGCGCGCCCTGTTCCCTGCAGCGATGGACACCCAGCGGGACCGGCTCCTCAAGGCGCTGCTGACGGCGGCCGAGCACATCGACCACACCGACGTGCTCGTCTCGTACCTGAAGAACCTCGGTCGCGGACACCGCAAGTACGGCACCCGGCCCGAGCACTATCCGGCCGTCGGCGAGTGCCTGATCGCCTCGCTGAGCCGGTACGCGAGCGCGATCTGGGACGAGGAGACCGAAGCCGCCTGGGTCCGCACGTACACGACGATCTCCCAGGTCATGATCGACGCCGCCGCGGAGGACGAGCTGCGCGCTCCCGCCTGGTGGTTCGCGGAGGTCGTCTCGCACGATCTCAGGACCCCGGACATAGCCGTGGTCACGGTCCGCCCGGACCAGCCCTACCCCTTCCTCGCCGGGCAGTACACCAGCCTGGAGACCCCCTGGTGGCCGAGGATCTGGCGCCACTACTCCTTCGCGTCGGCGCCGCGCTCCGACGGCCTGCTGTCCTTCCATGTGAAGGCGGTCCCGGCCGGCTGGGTCTCCAACGCCCTGGTGCACCGCGCCCGCCCCGGCGACATGCTGCGGCTCGGCCCGCCCGCGGGCTCGATGACCGTCGACCACACCACCGACAGCGGCCTCCTGTGTCTGGGCGGCGGCACGGGCATCGCGCCCATCAAGGCCCTGGTCGAGGATGTCGCCGAGCACGGCAGACGGCGCCCGGTCGAGGTGTTCTACGGCGCCCGCACCGATCACGACCTGTACGACATCGACACGATGCTGCGGCTCCAGCAGACCCACCCCTGGCTGGCCGTGCGCCCGATCGTCGACCAGCGGGCCCAACTGCCGGACGCCGTGCGCGAGTACGGCCCCTGGAACGAGTACGACGCGTACCTCTCCGGGCCGCCCGGCATGATCCGCAGCGGTGTGGACGTCCTGCGGGACGCGGGCATCCCCGAGGGCCGCATCCGTCACGACTCCGTCGAGGAACTGGTGGCCGCGGCAGCCGGAGATTAGGGCCTGTCCGGCGGATCATGTCGCGGGGCGCGGGGTGTGGCACTTCCCCAAGCTCTCGGCTCCGCTCGAGCAGGGGAGGCCCCATCACTGCGGCGTTGTCGTCGGTTGTCAACGCTCCGCGTTGCCGCCCTCCTCCGCCTTGCATCTCGACGCACCACACCCCGCTCACCCGCACGAAAAGGCGACCGCCACCCGAACGCGACCTGATCCGCCGGACAGGCCCTAGCCCAGGTCGGGGGCGTGCATCGCGCGTACGCCCTCGATGTTGCCGTCCAGGTAGTGCCGCAGCGACAGCGGTACGAGATGGACCGAGGCGATGCCGACCCGGGTGAAGGGCACGTGCACGATCTCGTACTCGCCGCACGGCTCCTCGACCTCGGGGCCGTGCCGCAGGCCGGTGTCCATGGACTCCAGACGGCAGACGAAGAAGTGCTGCACCTTGACCCCGGTCGCACCGCCGTCCTCGCCGATGTGCTCCACGGTGTCGACGAAGCAGGGCACCACGTCAGTGATCTTGGCGCCGAGTTCCTCATGGACCTCGCGGTGGAGTGCGTCGATGACGGTGGCGTCCTCCGGCTCCACGCCGCCGCCAGGGGTGATCCAGTACGGATCGACGCCGGGCTTGGTCCGCTTGATCAGGATCAGGTCGTCGCCGTCCAGCAGGACGGCGCGTGCGGTGCGCTTGACCACGGGTCGGACGGTCATGGGGGAAATGTGGCCCGGACTGTTCCACGTGAAACATCGCGCACCAGTCAGGACCGCCATCAAGCCCAGTCGGCGGCCGCCCGCACCCCCGGCCATCCGCGCGCCCGCACGAGGTGCGGCCGGTCAGAGCAGCGCCCAGATGACGGGCGGACGACGACAGACGGGGGGCGGGCGGCAGAGATCACCCCGCCGCTTCGTCCAGCGCGCGGAGCACATCCGCCACCAGGTCATCGGGGTCCTCGGCGCCCGCGGAGAAGCGGATGAAGCCCTCCGGGACATCGTCGCCGCCCCAGCGCCGACGCCGCTCGGCCGCCGACCGCACACCCCCGAAGCTCGTCGCGTCGTCGACGAGGCGCAGCGCCTGAAGGAAACGCTCGGCACGCGCACGCGTCGGCAGCGTGAAGGAGACCACGCACCCGAAGCGCCGCATCTGCCGCGAGGCGATCTCGTACGAGGGGTCCTCGGGCAGCCCGGGATACCGAAGCCCCGTCACCTCGGGACGGCCGCGCAGGGCCTCGGCGAGGGCCAGGGCGTTCGCGTTCTGCCGGTCGGCTCGGAGCTGGAGCGTGGCGAGGGAGCGGTGCGCGAGCCAGGCCTCCATCGGCCCCGGGATCGCCCCGACGATCTTGCGCCACCGCCGTACGGAAGCCGTCAGCTCCGCGTCCCGGCAGGCGACGTACCCGAGGAGGAGGTCGCCGTGGCCGGTGAGCATCTTCGTGCCGCTGGCGACCGCGAAGTCGGCGCCGAGTTCCAGGGGGCGCTGGCCGAGCGGTGTCGCCAGGGTGTTGTCGACCGCCACCAGGGCACCACGCGCGCGGGCCGCCTCAGCGAGACGGCGCACGTCGCACACGTCGAGGCCCGGGTTGGACGGGGTCTCGATCCACAGCAGCTTGGCGCCGTCCAGGACGTCGAGCTGGGCGTCACCGCCTGTCGGCGCGGTGCGCACCTCGATGCCGTAGGCCGTGAGCTGCTCGCTGACCAGGGGAAGCACCTGGTAGCCGTCGTCCGGCAGCACGACCGCGTCCCCGGCGCGGAGCTGGGAGAAGAGCACCGCCGAGATCGCGGCCATGCCGGAGGCGAAGACGAGCGTGTCGACGTCGTCCCCGGCGTCCGGCGCCTCCAGCTCGCCGATGGCGCGCTCCAGGTGCGTCCAGGTGGGGTTCTCGTCGCGTGCGTAGGCGTAGCCGCCCGTGGGGTCGCCCGGCAGGTGGAAGTGGGCGGCGAACACCGGGCCGGGCAGGGTGGGTTCGTGCTTCACCGGCTCGGGCAGCCCGGCCCGCACCGCCCGCGTGCCGTCGCCGACGCCTATGGCCGCAGAGTCCGTCATGCCGCTCAGTCCTTGTCGTCGGGGAGTACCACGTTCATGGCCCAGGACACGATCGAGATGATCAGGCCGCCCAGGACGGCGGTCCAGAAGCCCTCCACATGGAAGCTGACGTCGAACTTGTCGGCCAGCCACGAGGTGAGCAGCAGCATCAGGGCGTTGACCACGAGGGTGATCAGGCCGAGGGTCAGGATGAACAACGGGAAGGTGAGGACCTTCACCACCGGCTTGACCAGGAAGTTCACCAGGCCGAAGAGCAGGGCGACGACGAGGAGGGTGCCGACCTTCTTGCCGGTGCTCCCGCCGGTCAGCGTGATCTTGTCGAGCAGCCAGACGGCGACGGCGAGGGCCGCGGCGTTGGCGATCGTCTTGACTACGAAATTCTTCATGTGTCTGATCGTGGCAGACGTGGACCGAGAGCGGTCGGGCCGCGCGCACCGGCGGGATTCCGCGGGGCGAGTATCAGCGAGGGGCGTACGAGGGCGATGAAGGCATTCCGACTGGACGAGCTGGAGGCGGAGCGCGCGGCGAACGACGGCGCGTATCTGCAGTTTCTGCGGGAGCGGAACATGTCGGTCGGGCTCTACGCGCTCGACGCCGGGCAGTCCGATCCGCAGCAGCCGCACGGGCAGGACGAGGTGTACATGGTCGTGAGCGGCCGCGCCTCGATCACGGTCGGCATGGAGACCACGTCGGTCGCGCGCGGCAGTGTCGTCTATGTGCCGGCCGGTGTGGCCCACAAGTTCCACCACATCAGCGAGGACCTGCGCGTCCTGGTCGTCTTCTCCCCGCCGGAGGCCTGACCCCTAGGGGGCGGATCAGGGGAGGACAAGGGGTGCGAGGCCCCCACTGAGCCATTTGCCCACCTAACATCGAATCAAGAAGCCGGGAGCCTGCGGACATTCAGGAACCCGCCGATGAGATGTGTGCGCAGAGAGGTAAGGACGATGGCAGTGAAGGAGATCTTTGCGGGAATGCCGTGGTGGGTGAAGTGGGTGGCCGTGCCCGTCATCGCGTTGGTCGTGTTCGGAAGCGTGATAGCGACCGTGGTCGGTTTCGTCATCGGCCTGCTCTTCAAGGCGCTGCTTTTCGTCGCTTTGATCGGTGGACTCATCTATGTCGTACGAAAGTTCATATCCGGCTCGTCCTCGTCCCGCACCGATTGGTGACCCCTGTGGGTGATCCCCCGCGTGGGGTTACTGCCGAGAGGCCACTTTTCGAAACGATTCCCTCGGCCGGGGGAAGTTTTCCGGCAAACGGCCGCAGAGCGGTGGCCAAGGGTTAGAGTCCGAAAACCGACGCGGGACCGTTCCCCGCGGACGGGCGCACTGCCCTCCCGTGTTTTTCCGGGCACGGGCGGCCCCCCACGCGCTTCGGGAGTGAACCTTGGCCGCGGCCGACGCCTCCACCTCACCGGTCGACACCTCCGCCCCGGCGGGTGACGCCACCGCCACGCCCACCCTCATCGGCTCCGTACAGCGCGCGATGCGGTTACTGGAAGCCGCCGCCACCCACCAGTACGGGGCCCCCGCGAAGCAGTTGGCCCGCGAGGCCGGGCTGGCGCTCCCCACCGCTTACCACCTGCTGCGCACACTGACCCACGAGGGCTATCTGCGGCGAGAGAAGGGAGTGTTCGTGCTCGGCGAGGCGGCCGAGCGGCTCAGCAGCAGCGGGGCCCAGCAGAATCGTCGCGGCCTCATCGGCGAGGCTCTGGCGCACTGTCGCGACGTCATCGGGGTGCCGGTGTACTTCGCGGTGTACCGCGAGGGTGAGATCGAGGTCGTGGCGGTCTCCGACACCCCGGGCAATCCCGCGGTCGAGGAGTGGGCGGACTTCCGCGAGACGGGCCACGCCCACGCCATCGGCCAGTGCCTGCTCTCCCAACTCGGCGGCGAGGCACGCCAGGACCACCTCGATCGCTACCCGGTCCAGTCGATCACGCGTTACTCCGTCCGCGACGACCGTTCGTTCCTGCGCCGCCTCGACGCGATGGAGCGGATGCGGCCCGTCGTGGAGCATCAGGAGTACGCGCTCGGGACGGTCTGCGCCGCGGTTCCGATCCTGGCGGGGGACACCGCGGCGACCCTGGCCATTTCCGTTCCCGCGGGTCAGGCCGAGCGGCTGCTGCCCGCGGCGGAGAGATTGCAGCGGGAGATCGGAAAGCTACTAGGGACACTCGCCTTCTCTATCAGCATCTGAAAACTCACTCCTTGTGATCTGGTGTGCACGTTAAGCAAGATGCCATGAGTGTCAGGGAGTCGGATCCTGGCCCTTTGATGGCTAAGTGACGGGGTAGGGCGGCGCGATGGACGAGTCCGTTCAGGCAGAGGTCATGATGAGCTTCCTTGTTTCCGAGGAGCTGTCGTTTCGTATTCCGGTGGAGCTGCGCTATGAGACCGAAGATCCCTATGCCGTGCGGCTGACGTTCCACCTGCCGGGGGACACCCCGGTGACCTGGGCCTTTGGGAGGGAGCTGCTCATCGACGGCATGGGCAGGCCGTGTGGGGTGGGGGATGTGCGCATCGAGCCCATCGACCCCGATCTGCTCGACGAGGCCCTGATCAGGCTTCAGGTCGGCGAGGATCAGGCGCTGTTCCGGGTGGGCATCCCGCCCCTGCTCGCCTTCCTGGACCGTACGGACAAGTTGGTGCCGCTCGGGCAGGAGCGGACGCTCGCCGACTTCGACGCGCACCTGGACGAGGCGCTCGACCGGATCCTGGCGGAGGAGCAGAACGCGGGCTGACCCTGGGCTCAACGCACGCGTACGGATGGCAGATTGGTGCATTTGACGGCAACGCCAGGTGCTCAGGCCTTGCGGCGTCGTCCCTTGCCGCCGCGGGAGGAGCGGGGGGCGGGAGTGCCGGAGACCGGGGCCCGGGCGCCGGGGCCGGTGGAGCGGTCGGCGGAGACGACCAGGGCGGCCAGCGCGGTCGTCACCGGTACCGAGGCGACAAGCCCGATCGAGCCGATCAGGGTGCGCACGATCTCCTCGGCGACCAACTCGCTGTTGGCGACCGTGCCCACGCTGGACTGAGCGATCGAGAAGAGGAGGAGAAGGGGCAGGGCGGCGCCCGCGTAGGCGAGGACGAGGGTGTTGACGACCGAGGCGATGTGGTCGCGGCCGATGCGGATGCCCGCTCGGTACAGGCCGCGCCAGCCCATGTTCGGGTTGGCCTGGTGAAGTTCCCACACGGCCGAGGTCTGGGTGACCGTCACGTCGTCGAGGACGCCGAGTGAGCCGATGATGACGCCCGCGAGCAGCAGACCGCTCATGTCGATGGACGGGTACAGGCCGTGAATGAGGCCGGTGTTGTCGTCCGTGTTGCCGGTCAGCGCCGCCCAGCCGATGAAGAGCGAACCGAGCAGGCCGATCAGGAGGAGGGAGATGAGCGTGCCGAGCACCGCCACCGACGTACGGGCCGTGAGGCCGTGGCAGAGATAGAGCGCGACCAGCATGATGGCGCTCGCGCCGATCACCGCCACGACCAGTGGGTTCGAGCCCTGGAGGATCGCGGGCAGGATGAAGAAGGTCAGGATGAGGAAGCTGACGGCGAGGGCGACCAGCGCCATCACGCCGCGCAGGCGGCCCACCACGGCGACGGCGAGCGCGAAGATGCCGGCGAGCAGCGCCATCGGCATCTTGCGGTTCACATCGGTGACCGAGTACTGCAACCCCTCGGGTGCCTTGGGCTCGTAGGCGACCACCACCTCTTGGCCCTTGCGGAGTTGCCGGGGCGAGTCCGGCTGGATGATCTCGGTGAAGGTGCGGCCCTCGTCCTCGCCGCTGGTCACCTCGATCAGCGCCTTCTTGCAGGTGCCCGTCGCCGAGGACTGGGCGGACTGGCCCTCGGGGGTGGAGGTGTCGCCGTTCGGCTGGGGCTGCGAGGGGCTGAGGTCCTTGCAGGGCAGCTCCTGCACCTTCGTGACCTTCGCCGACTGTGTCTGCCGGTCGAAGCCGACGCCGGTCCGCTCGTGCGAGGGCGTGCCACCGGGCCAGAGCACCACAAGGCCCACGACGACCGCGGTGGCGAAGGGGATCAGCACCGCGGCGATGACCTTGCGCAGGTGCTGGGAGACGGGTGCGGCCGGGCCGTGACTGTGCGAGTGCCCGTGTCCGTGCCCCTCCGGAGGAGGGCCGGAAAGGGGCGGCTGCGGGGGCGGAGGCGGCGGCGGGGATGTGGTGGTCACTGCCCGATCATCGCAAGAACGGAGGGGGCCCTCTGTTCAGCGCGCCCGACATGACGCTAGCGTGGAGCCACCTTTGCAATCGCGGGAGCTCGGAGCACCGGGCTGAGAGGGCGCTGACCTCCGTACGAAAGTGCACCAGGAGTGCACGAACCGTACGGGATCCGCTGCGTCGACCGCCGAACCTGTTACCGGGTAATGCCGGCGTAGGGAGTAGGTCTCATGACCACATCGGACGCACGCACGCCTGCCTCCACCCAGGGCGAGTCCCTGAACGAGGCCGGGAAGTCCATCGGCTGGCACAAGGCGTACGTCGAGGGCTCGCGCCCCGATCTGCGCGTGCCGGTCCGCCAGGTGCACCTCACCAATGGCAAGGCCGTCACCCTGTACGACACATCGGGTCCGTACACCGACCCGTCCGCCGAGACCGACGTCCGCCGTGGCCTGCCGCCGCTGCGGGAGAACTGGATCATCGCCCGCGGCGACACCGAGGAGTACGTGGGCCGTCCGCCCCGTCCCGAGGACGACGGGATCAAGCACACCTCGCCCCGCGGCGGGCTCAAGAACCTCGACGCGGTCTTCCCCGGCCGCCCCCGCCAGCCGCGCCGGGGCCGTCAGGGCCAGGCGGTCACGCAGCTCGCGTACGCCCGGCGCGGGGAGATCACGCCCGAGATGGAGTTCATCGGGATCCGCGAGAACATCGACCCCGAGGTCGTGCGGGCGGAGGTCGCCGCGGGCCGGGCCGTGATCCCGGCGAACGTCAACCACCCGGAGATCGAGCCGATGATCATCGGCAAGAAGTTCCTGGTGAAGGTGAACGCCAACATCGGCAACTCCGCGGTCACCTCCTCCATCGAGGAGGAGGTGGACAAGATGACCTGGGCGACGAAGTGGGGCGCCGACACGGTCATGGACCTGTCCACCGGCCGCAACATCCACACCACCCGCGAGTGGGTCCTGCGCAACTCCCCCGTCCCCATCGGCACCGTCCCCCTCTACCAGGCCCTGGAGAAGGTCGACGGCCAAGCCGAGGCGCTGACCTGGGAGATCTACAAGGACACGGTCATCGAGCAGGCCGAACAGGGCGTGGACTACATGACGGTGCACGCGGGTGTGCGCCTGCCGTACGTCCCGCTGACCGCCAACCGCAAGACCGGCATCGTCTCGCGCGGCGGTTCGATCATGGCGGCCTGGTGCCTGGCGCACCACAAGGAGAGCTTCCTCTACGAGCACTTCGAGGAGCTGTGCGAGATCCTCGCGGCGTACGACGTGACGTACTCGCTCGGTGACGGCCTGCGGCCCGGTTCGATCGCGGACGCCAACGACGAGGCGCAGTTCGCGGAGTTGCGCACGCTCGGGGAGCTCAACACGATCGCCAAGCGCCACAACGTACAGACGATGATCGAGGGCCCGGGACACGTCCCGATGCACAAGATCAAGGAGAACATCGACCTTCAGCAGGAGATCTGCGAGGAGGCGCCGTTCTACACCCTCGGCCCGCTGACGACGGACATCGCGCCCGCCTACGACCACATCACCTCCGGCATCGGCGCCGCGATGATCGGCTGGTGGGGCACGGCGATGCTCTGCTACGTCACGCCCAAGGAGCACCTGGGCCTGCCCAACCGCGACGACGTGAAGACGGGCGTCATCACCTACAAGATCGCGGCGCACGCGGCGGACCTCGCCAAGGGCCACCCGGGCGCGCAGGACTGGGACGACGCGCTCTCGGACGCGCGCTTCGAGTTCCGCTGGGAGGACCAGTTCAATCTCGCCCTGGACCCGGTCACCGCACGGGAGTTCCACGACGAGACGCTGCCCGCCGAGCCCGCGAAGACGGCGCACTTCTGCTCGATGTGCGGGCCGAAGTTCTGTTCGATGAAGATCTCCCAGGACATCCGCCGTCGGCACGGCGGTGACCTGGAGGAGAAGGAGATCGAGGCGGGCATGGAGCAGAAGTCCAAGGAGTTCGCCGCGGCGGGCAACCGGGTCTATCTGCCGCTGGCCGACTGAGCCGGCGCCTGAGCGGAACGGTTGCCGCCGAGCGGCCCCCGCACGGGTGCGGGGACACGGGCGGGGTGTCCGCAGAGCGCCGCGACAGCTCTGCGGACACCCCGGCCTACTCCGGCTTGTGATCGGGACCGCCGAAGTCCGGGCTGGAGAAGTCCGGGCTCGAGTAGCTCGGCCGTGACCCCGCCTGGCCGCCGTCCGGGCTGCTGAAGCCCGGGCGGTTGTAGCCGAGTTGGGGCATGCGGCCGGGCGCCTGCGACGGCGTGCGGGTGGCCGGAGCCGCGCCCGGTGCCGTCAGCGCATCCCGGAGGAAGGGCACGATGCCCCGCTCCAGGAGGGCCCGCCCCCAGGCCTCCCTGGCTCGGGAGACCTCCTCGTGCCGCTCGCCGTGGAGTCCCGCGGGGAGCGAGGTGGAGCCGTTGCGCAGGGCGGTCAGGAGCAGGCCGACCCCGCCGACCAGAATGCCCGCGGCGGTGAGCGCGCCGAACAGCCAGCCCGCAGTGAGCATGGTGTCCGCGAAGGCGGGCTCGGGGTCGAGCATCTTCAGGATGTAGCCGACGAGCAGGAAGATCGCGGCGGCCGTGCCCGCGAGGACAGGGGCGAGGACCGCGACGACTGCCACCGCCCCGGCGCCCGCCGCGGCCGCCGGCTCGGCGACCTCGCCCATCGTCGTGGCGAGGCCGATGCCACCGGAGCCCGACTCCGCGGCGCTCTGCCCGCTCCCTTCGCGAATCGAGGTGGAGGACGGTCGAGGTTCGCGCAACTCCTCGCGAACCTTCACGTAGTGCGCGTACTCGGCCGCGGCGGCGGCCGTGATCAGTGCTGTCGCGTTCAGGGCCATGGTGCGCAGTTGTTCGGTGTTGAGCCGCTGGCCCACTGCGGCGAGTTCAGGTCGGTCAGGTGCGGTGCGCAGCGCCTCGTCGAGGATCCGCTCGTACTCGGGGCGGTCCTCATTGAGCAGGTGTGGAGCGCTGTTCATGTGCATCCCCCGATGCTCCGTAGGACTAAGGCTCGCATGGCTACGAGCCGTCGGGCAGAAACGGAGGGGAGCCTGCTACGGATAAGCCGATGGTAGAGCCGTGACGGCACGCGGTGACAGGGGGTTTCCAGAATTGGCCCCCCTGGCCGACGTGATCCTGTAAAGGGGCGCCTGCCCAGCTAACGCTCAGATACCCAGGGGGAGTTGGCAGACCAGTAGCTTTCCGGCCATGGTCACTCCGCCGTCCATCGCGATGGCCAGACCGTCGGCGTAGACGTGCGGGCCCTCGATGACCGGGCCGCCGCCATCCGATTCGTCCTCGGAGCCGACGTCACCCAGGAGGTAGGGGATGGGGCTGTGGCCGTGGACGATGCGTGTGCCGCCGTACATGTCCAGGAGTTCGCGCACGGCCGAGGCGCCCGACTCGTCGCGGAACGCGAAGCGCTTGGTGAACTTGCGGAAGAGATCCCAGCATTCGTCGGCGTCGTTGCGCGTAAGGGTCTCGCGGATGGTGTCGTTCACTGCCTCGATCGAGTCGCCGTAATCCAGATAGGCGGTCGTGTCGGAGTGCACGAGGAGATGGCCGTCGGCCTCCTCCATGGCGTCCAGGCGGGCCATCCACTGGAGGTGGTGGTCCTCAAGGCGCTCCATGTCGGTCTTCTGGCCGCCGTTGAGCAACCAGGCCGCCTGGAAGGTGGCGGTGCCCGCCCCGGAGTTGACGGGCGTGTCGCCGAAGCGCTTGGCGCCGAGCAGAAGCAGCTCGTGGTTGCCCATGAGGGCCTTGCAGTAGCCACCGGCGGCCGCGGCCTCGGCGGACAGCCGCATCACGAGGTCGATGACGCCGATGCCGTCGGGCCCGCGGTCGGTGAAGTCGCCGAGGAACCACAGGCGCGCGTTGCCCGCGGCCCAGTTGCCCTCGGCGTCGATGAGGCCCTGCTCGTGGAGGGCCGCGACCAGCTCGTCCAGATAGCCGTGGACGTCGCCGACGACGAACAGCGGGCCGTGCTCGTCGCTCGGCCGCGGCTGCGGGGGCTCCGGCATGACCTGCACCTGCACGGTGTCCCCGCGGTTGATGACGGGGAGGTCGCGCTGGGTCGGGGTGTAGCCGTCGTCCGGCACCTCGCCCGGTGCCGGGACCGGGGGTCCAGGGCTCACCTCGGCGGGGCCGGCGGTCTCATGGACGTACGCGGGTACGCGGAAGTCGCGCAGCGTCGCCGTCCGCACATCGGGTCCCTGACCGGCCCCCTGAGTCATCGACCCCTCCACCACCATTGCGCCGCATCTGCACCGAGAACGGACTGCCTGGTCGCAGCGGCTCGCGGTGTCGTCCGCCCATCATAGGAATGCGGCTCCCGCTGTGTGGTGCACCAGGGGTGGTGAATCGGTCCCCGGCGCCGGTTCACCGAGGTTTTCTCCCGAATTGGGCAGAGGTTTCCCCGTTGATCGTGGCCTGTTGGCACACCTCTGCCCGGGATCGTCGGGGTCAGCCGGAGCCCGAGGAGCGCGGCGGGCTGACCGTCGTGCGCGGCGGACGTCGCTCGGACGAGGTGCGCACGATCAGTTCGGTCGGTATCACCTGCTCGACGGGCCGCCCCGAATCGAGGCCCTCGATGGCGTCGATGAGGAGCTGTACGACGGCCGTGCCGATGCGGCGCGGTTTGAGGGAGAGCGTGGTGATGGGCGGTTCCGTGGTGGCGTACACCGTGGACTCGCTGCAGCAGACGAGCAGCAGGTCGTCGGGGACGCGCAGGCCGTACCGCCGGGCGGCGGCGAGCAGGTCGGTGCCGTTGGGGTCGAAGAGGCCGTAGACGGCGTCGGGCCGGTCGGGCCTGGCGAGCAGCCGGTCGGCGGCGACGGCGCCCGCGCACGGGTCGTGCGCGGGATAGGACTCGTAGACGGGGTCCTGTCCCACCCGCTCGCACCAGCTCAGATACGCGGTCGTGGAGAGATGGGTGTAGGTGTCCGTGGTGGTGCCGGTGAGCAGGCCGATCCGGCGGGCGCCGGCGGCCGCGAGGTGGTCGAGGATTCCGAGGACCGCGGCCTCGTGGTCGTTGTCGACCCAGGCGGTGACGGGCAGCGAGCCCGCCGGGCGGCCGTCGGAGACCACCGGCAGACCCTGTCTGACCAGCTCGCTCACGACTGGGTCGTGGTCGGAGGGGTCGATGACGACGGTGCCGTCCAGCGCGACGTTCGACCACACGTCGACCGGGCTGCGGCGCGAGGTGGCGGGCAGGATGACCAGGGCGTAGCCCCGGGCGAGGGCGGCGGAGGTGGCGGCTCTGGCCATCTCCGCGAAGTAGGCGAACTCGGTGAAGGTGAAAGGTTCATCCCCGTACGTCGTCACGGTCAGGCCGATCAGGCCCGACTTGCCGGTACGGAGGGTTCGGGCCGCTGCGGACGGGCGATAGCCCAGCCGCTCCGCGACCTCACGGACATGGCGTCGGGTGGCATCGGGCAGCCGCCCCTTGCCGTTGAGGGCATCGGAGACAGTCGTGATGGAGACACCGGCGGCTGCGGCGACGTCTCTGATCCCCGCTCTGTTCTGCCGGTTGCCCCGGCGGGAGGTCTCCGCTCGGCTCACCTGGTGCTTCCCTGCTGCTGTCATGGCGAGCCGATAGTAGGGCTCATGGGGGTGGGTAGCGCGGGCGCATATTCACTCGTTGACAGGCACGTTTCTGCAAGGCACTCGCGGGTCAATGACCATGGAATACAAGGCAGTTGAGGGTGCGGGCGATGGCTGCCCCTGATCGTCCCGTGTGGGCGTGTCGAATGCGGTAGGTCTCGAAGAGGTCTCAACTCACCTTCACGGGGGACGCGCGCCACGGAGCGAGCCACCGGCGCACGGGGGAGCGCGGGCGCTCCCCCGGCCCTGCGTGCCCTCGGATCTTCCGGGGCCGTTCGCACCGGCGGGGAATCCTCATAAGGTGAGCAGTATTCGAACTGTTCTGGCACTGGTACGAGGAGGACTGCGGTGAGCGAGACGACCCCTAGGCTGCGCGCCGAGCTGGAGGGCATCCCCACCTACAAGCCGGGCAAGCCCGCCGCGGCCGATGGTCCGGTGGCCTACAAGCTGTCCTCCAACGAGAACCCCTACCCGCCGCTCCCCGGCGTGATGGAGGGTGTCCTCGCCGCCGCCGGGTCCTTCAACCGCTACCCCGACATGGCGTGCACGGCCCTGATGAGTGAACTGGCCGACCGCTTCGGCGTGCCCGTCTCGCACATCGCCACCGGCACCGGCTCGGTCGGCGTCGCCCAGCAGCTGCTCCAGGCCACCTCGGGCCCGGGCGACGAGGTGATCTACGCGTGGCGCTCCTTCGAGGCGTACCCGATCATCACGCAGGTCAGCGGCGCGACGTCGGTGCGGGTACCGCTGACGGACGGCGAGGTCCACGACCTGGACGCGATGGCCGACGCCATCACGGACCGCACCCGCCTCATCTTCGTCTGCAACCCCAACAACCCCACCGGCACCGTGGTCCGCAGGGCCGAGCTGGAGCGTTTCCTCGACCGGGTGCCGAGTGATGTCCTTGTCGTGCTGGACGAGGCGTACCGCGAGTTCATCCGTGACCCCGAGGTCCCGGACGGCATCGAGATCTACCGCGAGCGCCCGAACGTCTGTGTCCTTCGGACCTTCTCCAAGGCGTACGGGCTCGCGGGGCTGCGCGTCGGCTTCGCGGTGGCCCATGAGCCGGTGGCCGCCGCGCTGCGCAAGACGGCGGTGCCCTTCGGTGTGAGCCAGCTCGCGCAGGACGCGGCGGTGGCCTCGCTGCGGGCCGAGGACGAGCTGATGGGCCGCGTCGGCTCGCTGGTCGCCGAGCGCACGCGGGTGGTCGACGCGCTGCGCGGCCAGGGCTGGACGGTGCCCGAGACGCAGGCGAACTTCGTGTGGCTGCGGCTCGGGGACCGTACGACCGACTTCGCGGCGGCGTGCGAGCGGGCCGGCGTGGTGGTGCGGCCGTTCGCGGGCGAGGGGATGCGGGCCACGATCGGGGAGACCGAGGCCAATGACGTCTTCCTGGCGGCGGCGGAGGCGTTCCGCAAGGAGCTTTAGCGGAGGCGCTTCGCGAGGCTGGGGGCCGCCCTCAGTCGGTGATGAGTTCGACCCGGACCGGGTCGCCGTCGCGCACGCTCGACAGGAGGTCCGGGTCCTGGTCGAACCGGCCGAGGACGTTGCACGGGCTCGCGAGGCGGCACTCGTCGCCCCGCGAGATCGGCGTGGGGCCGTAGGGGAGGGCGAGGGCGTCGCCGTCGGGCCAGAAGGCGACCGTGCCCGGCTCGACGACCTCCCGGGCGCCGGCCTCGCGCGGCACGCTCACGCCTGTGTCGAAGTAGACCTCCTCGCCCCAGGTGTGGGCGGAGGCGGCGAGCGGCAGGACCTTCTCCAGGGCCCGGGCGGTCGGGGTGTCCTCGAGCGTGGCGGTGAGATGGCCGGCGGGCCAGGAGACGCGTATCCGTAGCTGGTGCTGCTGCTCTGTCTGCATGCGGCGGATTCAACAATATGTTGAAGTTCTTGGGAAGGCCCCCTCGTGGCCCCCGTCGTTCCCGCCGGTAAGGGGGGACCCCCGTTTGGGTGTCGACAGCCAGTACGACATAATGCTTGTGAATGTGAACGCGTTCACAAGCGCGTCCCGGTTCCTCCGGAGATCGGTGGGACATACAGGGGTAATTGCCGCGATGGCTACGGCGAGTAAGGAGAGACGCAGTGGACCTGGCTCTGGCGCCGGAGACCCTGGCGCGATGGCAGTTCGGCATCACGACCGTCTACCACTTCCTGTTCGTCCCCCTGACGATCTCGCTGGCCGCCCTGACGGCGATCCTCGAGACGGCGTGGGTGCGGACGGGCAAGGAGCACTACCTCAGGGCGACCAAGTTCTGGGGAAAGCTGTTCCTGATCAACATCGCGATGGGTGTCGTCACCGGCATCGTCCAGGAGTTCCAGTTCGGCATGAACTGGTCCGACTACTCGCGCTTCGTCGGTGACGTCTTCGGCGCGCCGCTCGCCTTCGAGGCCCTGATCGCCTTCTTCTTCGAGTCGACCTTCATCGGTCTGTGGATCTTCGGCTGGGACAAGCTGCCGAAGAAGCTGCACTGCGCCACGATCTGGATCGTCTCCATCGGCACCATCCTGTCGGCGTACTTCATCATCGCCGCGAACGCCTTTATGCAGCACCCGGTCGGCTACCGGATCGTGGAGCGGGACGGCACCAAGCGCGCGGAGCTGACCGACTTCGCGAAGGTGCTCTTCCAGGAGACGACGCTGGTCAACTTCTTCCACGTCATCTCGGCGGCCATCCTGGTGGGCGGCGCCTTCATGACCGGCATCGCCATCGTCCACCTGCGCAAGAAGCGGCACATCCGCGCCATGCGCATGTCGATGCGGCTCGGCCTGGTCACCGCCTTCGTCGGCACCCTGCTCACCGTGGTCAGCGCCGACACCCTCGGCAAGGTCATGTACGAGCAGCAGCCGATGAAGATGTCGGCCGCCGAGGCGCTCTGGGAGTCGGAGAAGCCGGCGCCCTTCTCGATCTTCGCGTACGGCGATGTCGCCGAGGGCCACAACAAGGTCGCCATCGAGGTCCCCGGCGTCCTCTCCTTCCTCGCCAAGAATAACTTCAGCGCCGAGATCCCCGGCATCAACGACCTCAACAAGGAGGCGCAGGACAAGTTCGGGCCCGGCGACTACCGGCCCAACATCCCCACCACCTACTGGTCGTACCGCTGGATGATCGGCTTCGGCGGGGTCTCGATGGCCCTGTGCACGGCGGGGCTGTGGCTGACGCGGAGGAAGTTCTGGCTCGCTCCGGAGCACCGCACCGGCGCGGACGAGGTGCCCAAGCTCATGCTCACCAAGAACAAGGAGCTTTCGCCGAAGCTCGGTTCCTGGTGGTGGCGGCTCTCGCAGTGGACGCTGATCTTCCCCCTCATCGGCACCGCCTGGGGCTGGATCTTCACCGAGACGGGGCGTCAGCCGTGGGTGGTCTACGGAGTGCTGCGCACCAGGGACGCGGTCTCTCCCGGTGTCTCGCAGGGCGAGGTGCTCACCTCGTTGATCGGGTTCACGCTCATCTACGCGATCCTCGCCGTGATCGAGGTGAAGCTGCTGCTCAAGTACGTCAGGCAGGGGCCGCCCGAGCTGACCGAGGTGGACCTCAACCCGCCCACCAAGATCGGCGGACCGGTCGGGGGCCCGGGCTCCGGCAAGGACTCGGACTCCGACGACGACGCCGACCGGCCCATGGCCTTCTCGTACTGAAGGAAGGAGCGCTCAGCACATGGAACTCCACGACATCTGGTTCGTACTGATCGCCGTTCTGTGGATCGGCTACTTCTTCCTGGAGGGCTTCGACTTCGGGATCGGGGTGCTGACCAAGCTGCTCGCCCGCGACCGGGTCGAGAAGCGGGTCCTCATCAACACCATCGGCCCCGTCTGGGACGGCAACGAGGTGTGGCTGCTCACGGCGGGCGGCGCGACCTTCGCCGCCTTCCCCGAGTGGTACGCGACGCTCTTCTCCGGCTTCTATCTGCCACTGCTCGTCATCCTGATCTGCCTGATCGTGCGCGGTGTCGCCTTCGAGTACCGCGCCAAGCGGCCCGAGGAGCGCTGGCAGACCAACTGGGAGCACGCGATCTTCTGGACCTCGCTGATCCCGGCGGTGATGTGGGGCGTGGCCTTCGCGAACATCACGCGCGGCGTCAAGATCGACGCCCACAAGGAGTACGTGGGCTCCTTCGGGGACCTGCTCAACCCGTACGCGATCCTGGGCGGTCTGGTCACCCTGACGCTGTTCACCTTCCACGGCGCGGTCTTCGCCTCGCTCAAGACGGTCGGTGACATCCGGGTGCGGGCGCGGAAGCTGGCCCTTGGTCTCGGGCTCGGCACGGCGGTCCTCGCGCTCGGCTTCCTGCTCTGGACCCAGGCGGACAACGGGGACGGCAAGAGCCTCGTCGCGATGATCGTGGCGGTCGTCGCGCTGCTCGGTGCCATCGGGGCGATCAAGGCGGGGCGCGAGGGCTGGTCGTTCGCGTTGTCGGGGATCACGATCGCGGCGGCCGTCGCGATGCTCTTCCTGACGCTCTTCCCGAACGTCATGCCGTCGTCGCTGAACGAGGAGTGGAGCCTGACGGTCACCAACGCCTCGTCCAGCCCGTACACCCTGAAGATCATGACCTGGTGCGCGGTCATCGCGGCGCCCGTGGTGATGCTCTACCAGGCGTGGACGTACTGGGTGTTCCGCAAGCGGATCGGTACGCAGCACATCGCCGACGCCGCGCACTAGCTTCTGCCGCGCACTAGGTTCTGACGTTCCCGTGGTTTCCCAGAGGGTGTGTTTCACGTGAAACCAATCGACCCGCGCCTGCTTCGCTACGCCCGCGCCACCCGGTTCTTCCTCGTCGCGGTGGTGGCACTGGGGCTGGTCGGGGCTGCCCTGGTCATCGGGCAGGCGATGCTCATCGCCGAGATCGTGGTGGGCGCCTTCCAGCAGGACCTCTCCGTCGCCGACCTGGGCACGCCGCTGGTGCTGCTCGCCCTGGTCGCGGCGGGCCGGGGGCTGGTCTCCTGGCTGACCGAACTCGCCGCGTACCGGGCGAGCGCGGCGGTCAAGTCCGAGCTGCGGGGGCGGCTCCTCGAACGGGCGGGTGACCTGGGGCCCGGGTGGCTGAGCGGGCAGCGGACCGGTTCGCTGGTCTCGCTCGCGACGCGTGGCGTGGACGCGCTCGACGACTACTTCTCGCGCTATCTGCCGCAGCTGGGGCTCGCGGTGGTGGTGCCGGTGGCGGTGCTCGCCCGTATCGTCACCGAGGACTGGGTCTCGGCGGCGATCATCGTCGTGACGCTCCCCCTGATCCCGGTCTTCATGATCCTGATCGGCTGGGCGACGCAAAGCCGGATGGACCGTCAGTGGCGGCTGCTCTCGCGGCTCTCGGGGCACTTCCTTGACGTCGTGGCGGGCCTGCCCACTCTGAAGGTCTTCGGCCGCGCCAAGGCGCAGGCCGAGTCAATCCGGAAGATAACCGGTGAGTACCGCCAGGCGACGATGCGGACGCTGCGCATCGCCTTCCTCTCCTCCTTCGCCCTGGAACTCCTCGCCACGATCTCGGTCGCGCTGGTCGCGGTGACCATCGGCATGCGGCTCGTGCACGGCGAGATGGAGCTGTACGACGGTCTCGTCATCCTCATCCTGGCGCCGGAGGCCTATCTGCCGTTGCGCCAGGTCGGGGCGCAGTACCACGCGGCGGCGGAGGGTCTTGCCGCCGCCGAGGAGATCTTCGAGGTCCTTGAGACACCGGTGCCGGCCGCCGGGGCGGGGGCGGCGCCCTCGGGCGTGCTGAGCGTGGAGGGCGTGACGGTCCGGTATCCGGGGCGGGCGTCGGACGCGGTCTCCGGGGCCTCTTTCGAGGTGGCGGCCGGGGAGACCGTGGCGCTCGTCGGGCCGAGCGGGGCGGGCAAGTCGACCCTCCTGAACGTGGTGCTCGGGTTCGTGCGGCCCACCGAGGGACGGGTGTCCGTGGGGGGCGTCGACCTCGCGGAAATCTCCCCTGAGCTTTGGCGCGAGCGGATCGCGTGGGTGCCGCAGCGGCCGCACCTCTTCGCCGGGACCATCGCCGAGAACGTGCGGCTCGCGCGGCCCGAGGCGTCCGACGCCCAGCTGCGGCAGGCCCTTCGGGACGCGGGGGCGCTGGAGTTCATCGACGCGCTGCCCGCCGGGGCCGGGACCGTGCTCGGGGAGGACGGGGCCGGGCTCTCCGCGGGGCAGCGGCAACGGCTCGCGCTGGCGCGGGCGTTCCTCGCCGACCGGCCCGTGGTGCTGCTCGACGAGCCGACGGCGGCGCTCGACGGGGGGACCGAGGCGGGGGTCGTGGAGGCGGTTCGGCGCCTGGCGGTCGGGCGGACCGTGCTGCTGGTCGTGCAC
>NZ_WMBF01000775.1:0-1777 GCF_019400875.1 Streptomyces anatolicus
CCCCCCGGGCCCCCCGATCTCGGACTGCACCGCACTCGCCATGATCCCGAAGAAGGGGTCGGCGATGTCGTTGACGAGGATGCCGACCAGGTCGGAGGCGGCCGCGGCGAGGGCACTCGCGGGGCCGTTCAGGACGTAGTCGAGATCGTCGACGGCCCGCAGGACACGCTCACGGGTGGCGACCGCCACGGGGTAGTTGCCGTTGAGCACGCGGGAGACGGTGGCGGGGGAGACCCGCGCACGCGCCGCCACGTCCGCCAGGGTCACGGTCATCTCGTCGTCCTCCCGGTCACTGCTCTGATCGGCACCGCTCCGTACGGGCCCCGGCCCGAAGCCCGTACGGAGCCCGTACGGAGCCCTTGTCCGAACCTTGTGCGGCAGGCTAGCTTCTCACCGGATGGTAAGCGCTTGCTATGCGCCTACGGAGGCGTGCGCGAGCCCTACGGAGCCGCTTGCCACGCACTTACGGAGGCACTCTCGTGACACGCAAGACGGTGCGCATCGCCATGAACGGCGTCACCGGACGCATGGGCCACCGCCAGCACCTCGTCCGCTCGGTCCTGGCCCTCCGCGCACAGGGCGGCCTCGACCTCGGCGACGGCACCGTGCTGTGGCCCGAGCCGGTCCTGGTGGGCCGCAGGGAGCACGCGCTGCGCGCCCTCGCCGAGGAGCACGGCCTGACGCACTTCTCGACCGACCTCGACGCGGTCCTCGCCGACCCGGCCGTCGACATCTACTTCGACGCGCAGGTCACCTCGGCCCGCGAGGACGCCCTCAAGAAGGCCATCGCCGCGGGCAAGCACGTCTACACCGAGAAGCCGACCGCCACCGGCCTGGACGCCGCCCTCGGCCTCGCCCGGCTGGCCGAGGAGGCGGGCGTCAAGCACGGCGTCGTACAGGACAAGCTCTTCCTGCCGGGCCTGCTCAAGCTGAAGCGGCTCATCGACGCCGGCTTCTTCGGCCGGATCCTGTCGGTCCGCGGCGAGTTCGGCTACTGGGTCTTCGAGGGCGACGGGCAGCCCGCCCAGCGCCCCTCCTGGAACTACCGCGCCGAGGACGGCGGCGGCATCGTCGTCGACATGTTCCCGCACTGGGAGTACGTACTCCACGAGCTGTTCGGCCGCGTACGCACCGTCCAGGCCCTGACCGCCACCCACATCCCACGGCGCTGGGACGAGCACGGCAAGCCCTACGAGGCCACCGCCGACGACGCCGCGTACGGAGTGTTCGAACTGGACAGCGGAGTGATCGCGCAGATCAACTCCTCCTGGGCGGTGCGCGTCCACCGCGACGAACTGGTGGAGTTCCAGGTCGACGGGACGGAGGGCTCGGCCGTCGCGGGCCTGCGCGACTGCCGCGTCCAGCACCGCGGCACGACCCCGAAGCCGGTGTGGAACCCCGACCTGCCCGCCGCCCACTCCTTCCGCGACCAGTGGCAGGAGGTGCCCGACAACCAGGGCCCCCAAGGGTTCGACAACGGCTTCAAGACCCAGTGGGAACTGTTCCTCAAACACGTGTACGCCGACGCGCCCTACCGCTGGGACCTCCTCGCGGGCGCACGCGGAGTGCAACTCGCCGAACTGGGCCTGAGGTCATCCGCCGAGGGCCGCCGCCTCGACGTACCGGAGATCGCGCTGTGAGCGCCTCCGGAGCCAGGACCGCCGGCACCGTCATGCTCCCCGCCGAGGGAGGCGCCACGCGCGCGTACACCCCGCGAACCGAGCCCGCGCGTACGTGCGTCGGCGGCCCCCCGCCCACCTCCCGCACCGTCCTCTCC
>NZ_WMBF01000776.1:0-1775 GCF_019400875.1 Streptomyces anatolicus
CCGCTCCCCTCGGGACGAGCCAACACCCCCGCCCCCCTCCTGGGAGGAGCTGGTCACCGCTGCGCTGCTCGGTACTGACCGGCGCGCGTTGCCGGCCGCCCTGCATGCCCCCGGCAAGGAGGCGCCGGTCGCGCTCCTGGACGAGGCTGCCGTGCAGACGGTCCGTCGAAGGGCGGGACTGCGCCCCGCACCGGCCGCCGCCCCGCCCGAGCCCGCGGCGAAGGACCCCAGGCCGCCCTTGCCGCCCGCGGCCCGGCGCAGGCTCGCCACGCTCCTCACCGACCAGCCCGGCACCGGCAGCGGCGGCCGACGAGGCGCGACTCCGGACCTGATGGAACTCCTCCCCCAGTGGCTGGCCCTGGCCAATGCCCGGGGCTACGGGGCGCCGCCCGAGCTGCTGCCCGCACTCCTCAACGCGGCCCGGGGCCGTACGGACCTGCGCCCCCAGGCGCTCACCTTCGCGGGCCCCAGAGCCCTGTGGCTCGCCCGCCTCAACCCGGACTGGAAGTTCGCCCTCCGCGCCACCCCGGGCAGCGGCATGGCACTGCCCGCCGCGAATGACGCACCCCAGGTCCAACGGCTCTGGGAGGAAGGCCTCTTCGCGGAGCGGGTGGCCCTCCTCACCGCGCTCCGCGCCCACGACCCCCACGCCGCCCGCGACCTGCTCGCCACGACCTGGCCGACGGAACGGGCGGAGGACCGCCTGATGTTCCTCGACTCGCTCCGCACCGGCCTCTCCGCCCAGGACGAGCCGTTCCTGGAGCAGGCGCTCACCGACCGCAGCCGCAACGTCCGCGCCACCGCGGCGGAACTGCTCTCCGCGCTCCCCACATCGGCACTGGCCGGACGGATGGCGTCCCGGGCCGCCTCCTGCGTGGCCGTGGACCACGTATCCAGCACGCCGACCCTCATGGTCGAAGCGCCGCACGAGTGCGACATGGCGATGGAGCGGGACGGCGTGGTCCCCAAGCCCCCCGCCGGGCGCGGCGAACGCTCGTGGTGGCTCGGTCAGTTGGTGGAAGCGGCCCCGCTCGCCACCTGGCCCGCGCGGCTCGGCAACCGCACCCCGGCCCAGATAGTGGCGCTCCCGGTGGCCGACGACTGGCGGGACGAGCTGCATGCCGCGTGGTGCCGGGCAGCCGTACGGCAGCGCGACGCGACCTGGTCCAGGGCCCTGCTCGGCACGCCCGCGGCGCCGGAAGCCGCAGGCCCGGGGGCCGTATCGCTCGCCGAACGCGCCAAACTCCTCGCCGCACTACCCACCGCGGAACGGGCGGACTGGGTGGCGGCTTTCATCGCCTCCCACGGTCTGTCCGAGGCGTTCCAGCTCCTCGGCGTATGCGCGGTCCCCTGGTCCGAGCCGCTGGGCCGAGCGGTCGTGGACGCGCTGAACATCGCGCGGGACGCCGGGAGTTACCCCTGGAGCTTCAGCGGGGTCATGGGCCTCGCGGAACGCTGCCTCGACCCGGCGGAAGCGGTCCGCCTGGAAGCGCTCACGGCGATACCGGACGAACCGGAGGACGCGTCACCGGGGGCGGGAAGCTACTGGTCGGAGGCTTTCCAGCGCCTGGTCACCACGTTGCGCCTCCGCGCGGCGATACGGGAGGAGCTGCCGCCGCTATAGGCCCGCTATAGGCCCCCACCAGGGGCGCGGGGAGCCGCACGCCCACCCCGGCAGCGGCCGCAGACACCCGGCCACAACCACAACCGCCGTCACAGTCACTACCGCTACCGAGTCAACAAGCAGACGAGCCGACCCCCAAGCCCCCAAGCCC
>NZ_WMBF01000777.1:0-1766 GCF_019400875.1 Streptomyces anatolicus
GCCCGGGGTGGCGCGGGAACCGCCCCGGGGGTTGTCGGAGAGCGTCCGGGGCGGTTCGGAACCGTGTGGTCAGCGCCTGCGGGGCGCCACGTCGGCGGCGGGCGTACGGCTCGACGTGCGCAGCGTGCCGACCGTCTTCAGCAGCCGGTCGGCCGGCTCCCGCAGCCGGGGGTGGGCGAGGACCGTGTTCCGCAGGCCGCGCACCGGCCTGCGCCACATCCGGTGCACGGCGGCCACCGGGTGGGGGCGGGCCGCGAAGCCCTCGCCCACCCGCAGCTCGCGGGTCTTGAGCCAGTCCTTGTACTCCTTCTCGCCACGCCCCAGGTCCATGATCCGCACACCGTGCCGGCCGGCCGCCTCGGCCATCCGCAGATGCATCATCAGACCCGGCGAGTAGTACCGGAACTCCGGGTCGTACGCGGTGAACCAACCCGCGAGTACGGTCCGTGAGGCCGGCCCGAAGTGTGCGGCCACCGGCCGGTCACCGGCGTACACCACGGACAGCACGCCGGTGAAGTGCTCCTCGCGGACCTGGAAGAGATGGTCGACCAGGTCGACGATCCAGGGGCGTGCGAAGCGGTCCATCCGGCCCGTCCTGCGGTACTGGGCGGACTTCCAGCGCATGAGCGTGCGCAGCACGCGCGGGTCGCGCTCGTCGTAGACGAAGCGCATCTCGCCGACATCGCGCCCGAGGCGGCGTTCCTTCTTCAGCGCCGTCCTGGCGAGCCCCGGGTAGGCGCCGCGCAGCCATTCCGGGTAGCTGTCGCCGCCGGTCGTGAGGTCGAGGACCGGTGAGGCGAACGTTCCCGTGACGTATCCGCCGAAAGGTTTCTGCTCTTCGACGAGGTGGTCGAACTCGAAGACGGAGAGGTGGCAGGCCTTCAGCAGGTCCTCGGTGTCCCAGACGACTCCGGGGCGGTGCACGAGTGCCTGGCAGTCGGAGAGGCCGAGGCCGATGGCCCTGCCGACGCCGAAGGGGGTGCGTTCGTAGGGGAAGAAGCCGACGGACCGGCCGTTCTCCCGCAGGACGGCCACCTGCGCGCGGCCACGGTACTTGGCGACACCTTCGGCGAACTCCGGTGCCAGGAAAGGGTTCGCGTACTCGGGCGACTCGTCCATCGCCCGATGCCAGGCCGTGCGGAGCGAGTCGCTCAGCCCGTCGAGCCTGTGGATGGTGATGTCCACCTACCGCTCCCCCAATGTTGGTCCCCACCGCGCCGCGCCGCGCCACACCGCGCGGCGCACGCACGTTCCACGATCGACGACCGATTCGAACCGCTCGGCGATGCTCAAAGGTCGCGAAACAGTACGGATGTGTCAAGGGTGCCGACGCGCTCCTCGCCCTCAATCAGGCTTGCGGGCAGAGCAGTTGGCTTGATCTCCGCGTGCCCGGCCGATCTGGGTCAGCGCTTCGCGCAGCGTGGCCGGGCGCAGTGCGCCGCGCACGGCGGGGCCCGCCCAGCCGGGTCCGCCCAGCATGACCACGGGCCTGCCCCGGGCGCCGCGGACGCCCCAGCGGGTGTCGGCGATGTGCCGGGCCAGCGGCACGCTCGCGGTGGAGCGGGCCTGCGACCACAGGACGACGACCGCGGGGCCCGTCCTGCGGACCGCCGCCGAGACCGCCTCGACCGGCACGGCGGCGCCGAACATGCGCTGGGGCACGCCGAGTTCGCCCAGCGCCGCGCTGAGCGCCTCCAGCGGCAGGCAGTGCTGTTCGCCGGGGACGCAGGCCAGGACGAGCGGCGCCGCCGGGGAGGGTGCGGGCG
>NZ_WMBF01000778.1:0-1761 GCF_019400875.1 Streptomyces anatolicus
CCTCAGCCCTTCACCGCCCCGCCCAGCGCGAAGCCCCCGCCGAGGCGGCGTGAGACGAGGACGTACAAGACGATCACCGGCGTCGAGTACAGGATCGAGAACGCGGCCAGCTGGCCGTAGACCACCGTCCCCTTGTTGCCGAAGAAGTCGTTGATGCTGACCGACGCCGGCATCTGTTCCGGGGTGAGCAGGAGCATGAAGGGGACGAAGAAGTTGCCCCACATCATGACGAACGAGAAGACCGTCACCACCGCCACCCCGGGGCCCATCAGGGGCAGCACGATCCGGATCAGGGACTGGAAGGACGAGGCACCGTCCGTCCAGGCCGCCTCTTCCAGTTCCTTCGGGACGCCGTCCATGAAGTTCTTCATCAGCCAGATGGCGAAAGGGAGTTGGGACGCGGCGAAGAAGAAGATCGTGCCGTGCATCGTGTCGATCAGGTCCACCTGTACGAAGAGCGCGTACACCGGGACCATGATCGCCGTGATCGGCAGGCTCGTCGCGAAGAGAATCGTCAGCATGAAGGGGCGGTTCAGGCGGGAGCGGTAACGGGAGAGCGGGTACGCGGCGAGGGCCGCGCAGACCACCGTGAGCGCCGTGCCGCCGCCGCACAGGAGGAGGCTGTTGAGGAGCGGCGTGAAGGTGATCTCGGGGGTCAGGACCTTGTCGTAGTTGTCCAGGGTGAGGCCGTCCGGGACGCGTACCCGCAAATCCGCTTCCGGGTCGAAGGAGGACAGGACCACCCAGGCCAGCGGGAGCACGAACGCCGCCGCCACGGTCAGCAGGCCCGCGTCGGCCGCGAGCCGGTGTTTCGTACGCCGTGAACGCGAGGTGCGTGGAGGCTTGTTGACGGGCACTCAGACCTCCGTACGCAACAGGCGCATATATACGAGGGAGAAGAGCGAGCCGACCAGGAGCAGGAGCAGGGCCACCGCCGTGCCGTAGCCGATCATGCTCTTCTGGAAGGCCTGCTCGTACATGAAGAGCGGCAGGGTCTGGCTGCGGTTTCCCGGGCCGCCGCGCGTCATCACCCAGATCAGACCGAAGACGGAGAGCGTCTGGAGGGTGTTGAGCATGAGGTTCGTGCCGATCGAGCGGCGGATCATCGGCAGCGTGATGTGCCACATGCGGCGCCAGCCGCCCGCGCCGTCGACCTGCGCGGCCTCGGTGATCTCCTTGGGGATCTCGTTGAGGGCGGCGGAGTAGACGAGCATCGAGAAGGCCGTCCCGCGCCAGACGTTGGCGAACGACACCGCGAGGATGGGGAGCGTGAACAGCCAGTTCTGGGACGGGAGATGGAGGAGGTCGAGGACGGCGTTGAGGGTGCCCTCGCGGCGGAAGAAGGCGTAGAGGAGGAAGCCCGCGACGACCTCCGGCAGCACCCAGGCGGTGATGACGATCGCACCCGTGAGGGTACGGACCGGCTTCGACGCGCGCTGCATGAGGGTGGCGAGGGCGAGCCCCAGCGTGTTCTGGCCGATGACGGAGGAGAGGAACGTGAAGACCAGGGTGAGCCAGACCGCGTTGAGGAACCGCTCGTCGCCGAACGCCTCACGGAAGTTGTCGAGGCCGATGAAGCTGGACTCGGCCTGGCCGGTCAGCTGGAGGTCGGTGAAGGCGATGTACGCGCAGTAGCCGATCGGCCCGGCGAGGAACAGTGCGAGGAGGACGACGGCGGGTGAGACGGGCAGGGCTCTGAGCAGGCCCCGGCGGGTTCGGGCGCGGGTCCGGGCGCGGACGACGGTGGCTCAGGCGCATGTC
>NZ_WMBF01000088.1:0-19316 GCF_019400875.1 Streptomyces anatolicus
CCTCCGAACCCCGCGCGACCGCATATTGAGCCGGAGTTGACCGCCCCTCCCCTCCATGGTCTACTCCGGATCGTGACCGACACCGATGTGCGCCTGTGGCGGAGGGTCCACATGGACCTCGTCCGCTACGCAGGCTGCGTGTGTCACCCGTCCTGCTGACTTCGCATCTTCTCCCCACGCGCTGAGCGCCGCTCTCCGGCCTGCTCGCGCGGCTTCCGCGAACCTCCAGGACGGTACCCGTGTCTGTTTCCGCCCCTTCCTCCACCGCGCCCGCGACCGCGCGCTCCGCGCCTCCCACCGCCGCCGAACTCCTCGACTTCGTGCGCCGCAGCGCCGCCGACCCCGAACTCATCGCCTCCCTGCCGCTCGACCCCGAGGGCCGTACGTGGGTGCGGCTCGCGGGGCCCGGCGGCAGCGAGGCCTGGCTGATCGGCTGGCCGCCCGGCAGCGGCACCGGCTGGCACGACCATGCGGAGTCGATCGGCGCGTTCCTCACCGCGGCGGGCACCCTCAAGGAGAACTCGCTCGCGGTGCGTCTGCCCACCGACGGCTGGAAGACCCTTGAGCTCTCCGAAGACGTCGACAGGGAGCGGGAGCTGACGCGCGGCGAGGGCCGCGCCTTCGGCCGCAACCATGTGCACGAGGTGCTGAACCAGTCGACGACCCAGCACGCCGTCTCCGTACACGCCTATTACCCGCCCCTCCCCCGGATCCGGCGCTACAGCCGCACTGGCGAAGTGCTCCGCCTGGAGTCCGTGGAGCGCCCCGAGGACTGGCAGTGAGCGAACAGCCGATCGGCATCGACGAGTTGCTGGAGCGCGTACGGCTCGGCCTCGACCGGGTCACTCCCCAGGAGGCTTACGACATCGCAGAGGCCGGCGGCCTGCTGGTCGACATCCGGTACGCGGCACTGCGCGAGCGCGACGGTCTCATCCCCGGAGCGCTCGTCGTCGAACGCAACGAACTGGAGTGGCGCCTCGACCCCCAGGGCAGCCACCGCGCCCCGGAGGCCACCGGCCACGATCTGCGGACCGTCGTGATCTGCAACGAGGGATACGCGTCGAGCCTCGCCGCCGCCTCCTTGCGGCAGTTGGGGCTGCGCCACGCGACCGACCTGGTCGGCGGCTTCCAGGCGTGGCGGGCGGCGGGACTTCCGGTCACGGCCACGACGTGAACGCGCGGGTGGGCACCCCTTTCGGTAAGGGGCGCCCACCCTTGCGTACTGCCCCTTACCCGCCGTACTGCCCTACTCCTTTGCCGTCGCCACGGTGACCGGGAGCGGCCTCAGCGCGGCGCGGCCCGGCAGCGCGGTCGCCACCAGCGCGAGCAGTCCGGCGACGGCGACCACGGAGACGTACACCAGTGGGGTGACCGTCGGCGCCGCGCTGCCCGTCATGCCGGCGCTGAACGCGGTCAGGACGGCGAGCGCCACCCCGCTACCGAGCCCCGCGCCGATGAGCAGGACCGCCAGCGCCTCGGTGCGCAGCATGCGCAGCACCTGGCGGCGCGTGGCGCCCGCGAGCCGGAGCATCGCGAACTCCCGGATGCGCTCGGACACGGACATCGCGAGGGTGTTGACGACGGCGATGGCGGTGAAGGCCAGGACGAGCCCCATGGCGAGGTGGTTCACCTCGGCATTGGCCTGCCGGCGCTCGGCCTGAAGCCCGTCGAAGGCGGCCGGACCCAGCACCCTCACACCCGGGAACTTCGCGACGGCTGCCGCGAGTTGTTCCTGCGTACGGTCGCTCTTGAGATCACTTTGGGGGGTGCTCTTGACGAGGACAGTGGCGGCGAGCGGGTTGTCGACGTGGCGGGCGACCAAGCCGTGCGCCATGGTCAGATCGCCGAACCCCAGACCGCGGGCGTATACGGCACGGACGGTGAGCCGGGCCTTCGTACCGTCTCCGAGGGTGAACTTGAGCGTGCTGCCCGGTTCCAGCCCGAGCTGGTCGGCCGCCAGTTCACTGACGGCGACGCTGTCCTCGTCGAAGCCCTTCAGCGATCCCGCGGTGACGTCCGGGTCCCAGGTCCGGGTGAGGCCTTCCGGAGTGACGCCCTGCGCCGGGTATTTGTCGAGCCCCACGCGCACGGTCGTGCGGACGACCTCGGTGGCGGCCTCGACCCCTTCGATCGTACGAATGTCCCGCGCGGCCTGCGCCGGGAGGCCCGGGCCCTGCGCGGCGAGCACCCAGTTCGCGCGGATACCGTCGCGGGCCTGGGCGCGGGCCGCGTCGTCGAGAGTGGGCTGGACGAAGAGGACGGTGCAGGTCATGCCGGTGAGGAGGGCGAGAGGGGTGACGACGGCGGCCATCCGGGCGGCGTTGCCGCGCAGGTTGGCGTGGGCGAGCTTGCCGGCCGGTCCGGTCAGCCGAAGGGGGCCGCTCAGCAGCGCGGCGGCCGCCCGGACGACGAACGGGCCGAGGAGCGCGATGGCGCAGGCGAGGACCACAACGGCCAGGAACGTCACGGGGGTCGAAGCGGCCTCGGTGCGCAGCACGCTCAGCACAGCCACCAGGACGACGCCGCCCACGAGGAAGACGAGACCCGCGACCACACGGCTCCAGGCGGGCCGGGTCCGTTCGACCCGTGCCTCGGCAAGAGCCTCGGCCGGACGGATCCTGGCGATGCGGCGCCCGGCGATACGGGCGGCGGCCCAGGCGCCGAGCAGGGTCGCGCCGATGGCGGCGAGCGGCGGAAAGACGCTGACGGTGCGTTCGAGGGTGGCGGAGATGGCCCCCGCTGTCACGAACCGGCCGTGCAGCCAGCCACCGAGCGGGATTCCGGCGAGCGAGCCGATGACGCCCGCCGCGGCGCCGACGAGCAGTGCCTCGCGTCCGAGCAGTTTGCGGATCTGCTTCGGCGTCGCGGCGACGGCCCGCAACAGGGCGAGTTCGCGGTGGCGCTGCTGCACGGAGAGGGCGAAGGTGCCGACCACCACGAGGATGGCGACGAGCAGGGAGGTGCCGCCCATCGCGCCGCCCATGCTGACGAGCTTCACGCGGGCACCCGCTGCGTCCAGGAACTCGACGGGCCCACGGCCGTCACCCGAGCTGACCTGCGCTGTCGTGCCGTCGAGTGCGTGCTCGACGGCCTGCTCGAGGTCGGCGACGCCGGTGCCCCGGTCCGGTATGACGCCGAAGGCACTGACCTTTCCGGGGTGCGCGGCGAGCCGCTCGGCCTCTCCGGAGGAGAAGAAGAGCGAGGTCTGGTGGGCGAGGGAGCCGTGCTCGGGAGCGGCGATGCCCGTGACGCGGTAGCTGCGCGGGCTCTGCGTGGACTGGACGGTGAGCCGGTCACCGGGCTTCAGCCCGGCTCGGTCGGCGAGATCACGGTCGATGACGAGATCACCGGCCGCGCGCGGGGCACTGCCGTCGACGAGGTGGAAAGGGGTCAGGGCGGCGGAACTCCAGGCGTGCCCGTACGCCGGTCTGTCCTCGCTCATCGCGGCGGCAGGCGTCAACGGATGGGCGAGGAACGTCAGTTCGGGCACGAGTGCTCTGACGCCCGGTGCCTTCTTGAGCCTGCCCTCGATGTCGTCGGCCGACAGCCAGGCCCGCTCGGCGATCGGTTTCGCCTTGTGCTTGACCTTCGTCTTGCCCTTCTTGTGCTTGACCGTGGTCTGGTGGACGTTCTGGTCGGCGGAGACGATCACGGGCGCGGCGGCGTAGCGCTCGGTCTTGATCGTGCCGCGCAGCCCCGTCTCCAGGAGGGTGCCGCAGGCCGTGATGAGCGCGGCGGCACACATCAGTGCGAGGAAGGCGCCCAGGAATCCGCCTTTGCGGTCCCGGACCGTCTGCAGGGCGTAGCGCAGCATCATGAGGGCTCGGTCTCTTTTCGGTTGTCGGAGGTGGCGGCGGAGGCGGCGGGTGCGGTGGGCACGTCCGGCTCGATGGGTGCGGCGGGCGCGCTGGGCGCGGGGAAGGCCAGGAAGCGGGTCAGTACCGTGCGGGCGTCGGCCGGGGTGTCCGCGGCGGGCCGCTTATAGCGGTTGAGCAGCGCGATGTACTCCTCGAAGAACTCACGGAGTTCGGGGAGGGTCAGCCGGATCGTGCCGCGCGAGAAGGGGAACGCGTCGGCCCACTCGCCGAGTTCGGCACCGCCATCCCGCTGCAACCGTTCGAAGAGGTCGAGGTCGGCGGCGTACGAGAGGTGGTTGAGCCGGTCCATGACGCGCCGCGTCTCGGGGCTCTGCGCACTGCGCGGCGGAAAGCGCCGGTCGCCGGGGACGGCCCGCCACCACCGCTCGCGTCCGCGCCCGGAGCCGGGCGTCTCCTCGACGAAGCCGTAGCGCGCCAGCTCGCGCAGGTGGTAACTGGTGGCCCCGGTATTGAGGCCGAGGGCCCTGGCCAGCGTCGCCGAGGTGGCCGGGCCGTGCACGGTGAGGTGCTGCAGCATCTGCTGCCGTCGCGGCTGCGCGAGCGCCTTGAGCAGCCGAAGGTCGGTCAGCTCTTCGGGAGGCGGGGCGGACGGCCGCGGTCGCCGGGCTGTGGCCGACGCCGGTGCCGACGCCGGCACCGAAGCGGACGGCGAACCGGAAGCGGACGCCGACGCCCGCCCCGAAGCCGTGCCGGAGGCCGAGCCGGGAGCCGAGCCGGAGCCGGAGTCCTGGGCCCGGGCCCGGGCCTGCGCCGCATCAGTGGTGCCGGGTTCCTGTGCCATGCGTACACAGTCGCCTGTGCACACATCCCTGTGCACTGCGGTGGTCCGGCGTCTCCGCAGGGGGGTTAACCCCACCCCGCGGAGCGCGAGTTGGGGTACGTGGACCGTTCTGGATGCCGCCCCACCCCCGTGGGGGCGGCCCGCTCAGAACGCCTCGTACCCCAAGTCCTCCGTGTCCTCGCCCTCTTCCTCCAGGGCCTGCCGGACCACCCTGAGCGCCATCCCTTCCCCGTAACCCTTGCGGGCGAGCATGCCCGCGAGGCGGCGTATCCGCTTGTCCCGATCGAGGCCGCGTGTGGAGCGGAGCTTGCGGGCGACCAGCTCACGCGCGGTCGCCTCCTCCTGCTCCGGGTCGAGCTGCCCCACCGCCTCGTCGATCAGCGTGGACTCCACGCCCTTGGTGCGCAGCTCCCGGGCGAGCGCGCGCCGGGCCAGGCCCCGGCCGTGGTGCCGGGACTCCACCCAGGCGTCCGCGAAGGCGCTGTCGTTGATCAGCCCGACCTCTTCGAAACGGGAGAGGACTTCTTCCGCCACGTCATCGGGGATCTCCCGCTTGCGCAGCGCGTCGGCGAGCTGCTTGCGTGTGCGCGCCGTACCGGTGAGCAGGCGCAGACAGATCGCCCGCGCCCGCTCAGCCGGATCCCCCGTCGGCGGCTGCCCCTGCTCGGCCCTCGACGAGGAAGGGGAGCCGCTGTCCTGGTGCTCATCGAAGCCGCCGCGCCGCCGACGGCGCCCGCGACTCCGGCCGGTGCCGTCATCCCGGAAGCCACGGCCGTCGTCCTCATGGGCACCGCTCTGATCCACACCGTCCCCGTGGCCCCGCCCCGCGGCGCCGGGGCGGCTTTCGGGGGCGGTGTGGTCCGCCCAGACGGTTCGTCGCGTCACGGACTAGCTCTTGGCCGCCGCGGCCTTGGACTTGGCGGCCTTGGCAGCAGCCGGTGCGGGCACCGCCTTGGCGGCGTCATCGGCCGGGGCGGCCGCGCCCGCCGCGTCCGTGCTCGGCTCGGCGCCGGGAGCCTCGGGCTTCACGCCGACGCCCAGCTTCTCCTTGATCTTCCTCTCGATCTCGTTGGCGAGGTCGGGGTTGTCCTTCAGGAAGTTGCGGGCGTTCTCCTTGCCCTGGCCGAGCTGGTCGCCCTCGTACGTGTACCAGGCGCCGGCCTTGCGGACGAAGCCGTTCTCCACGCCCATGTCGATCAGGCCGCCCTCACGGCTGATGCCCTGGCCGTAGAGGATGTCGAACTCGGCCTGCTTGAAGGGAGGCGCGACCTTGTTCTTGACGACCTTGACGCGGGTGCGGTTGCCGACCGCGTCAGTGCCGTCCTTCAGGGTCTCGATACGGCGGATGTCGAGCCGCACCGAGGCGTAGAACTTCAGCGCCCGGCCACCGGTCGTGGTCTCCGGGGAGCCGAACATCACGCCGATCTTCTCGCGGAGCTGGTTGATGAAGATCGCGGTGGTCTTGGACTGGTTGAGCGCGCTGGTGATCTTCCGGAGCGCCTGGCTCATCAGGCGGGCCTGCAGACCCACGTGCGAGTCGCCCATCTCGCCCTCGATCTCCGCGCGCGGCACCAGGGCGGCGACGGAGTCGATGACGATGAGGTCGAGGGCGCCGGAGCGGACCAGCATGTCGACGATCTCGAGAGCCTGCTCGCCGTTGTCCGGCTGGGACAGGATGAGGTTGTCGATGTCGACGCCGAGCTTCTTCGCGTACTCGGGGTCGAGGGCGTGCTCGGCGTCGATGAACGCCACCGCGCCGCCTGCCCGCTGGGCGTTGGCCACGGCGTGCAGCGTGAGGGTGGTCTTACCGGAGGACTCCGGTCCGTACACCTCCACCACACGGCCGCGGGGGATGCCGCCGACGCCGAGCGCGACGTCGAGCGCGGTCGACCCGGTGGGGATGACCTCGATGGGCTCGTTCGGACGCTCGCCCATGCGCATCACTGCGCCCTTGCCGAATTGCCGTTCAATCTGTGCGAGCGCGGCGTCGAGCGCCTTCTCGCGGTCGGTTCCTGCCATGGGTTCCACCCGATTTGCTTGAGTCGATCGCTTCACGTCAAAGACGCTAACGCCTGCCACTGACAATCCGCCCCGACGCCCGTCCAGCCTGTGGATAACTCGAGGCCATCCCTCACCCCTCGCACCCTCGGAGAAGCACCGCCGGACACCCCATAAGAATAGATGTTCGATTTCAGTGTCAAGCGCGGCACGCCGCACCGGCCGCACCGCGGCCTGCACCACGACCCGCACGCGCGAGCGATGTGATCACTCGATAGTGACTTCCTCGACTCCCGTGCCCGCGATGTCGTGATGCTGGGAAGAACGGCGTGCGACCGGCGCCGTCCGGTGGTGCTGGCGTGGGGTGACGTGATGCAAGAGACAGCGGGACGACGCGGCGGCCTGGACGAGCAGGCGGTCCTGGTGGTGGCCGGTCTTGCCGATCTGGCGGTGAGCTTGGCGGGTACGGCCCTGGGGACGGTGCGGGGCCTGCTGCGCCGTTCGGACGCCGCGGAACTGGCGTCGGAGGCCCAGGACGATCTGATGGCACGCGGGCGACTGGCGCTGGACCGGTACGCGACTGTGCCCCCCGCCCATCTGGAAGTCCTCGCCCGGCACGCCCTGGCTCGACGGGCCGCCGATGAGGTCTGACCGGTGGGAGCCGGCCGCGTTCAAGACCCGTATCGACGAGGTACTGCGCCCGTTCGTGGCCCAGGAGGCCGAGCGCTTCACGGCGATCGACCCGGCCCTTGGACCGGTGGCCGACGAACTGGAGGCCGCGGTCACGGACGGCAAGCGGCTGCGGGCCGCGTTCTGCTACTGGGGTTGGCGCGCGGCGGGCCAGCCGGACAGCGACGCCCTGGTGCGGGCGGCGGCCTCCATGGAGCTGGTGCATGCCGCCGCGGTCGTGCACGACGACCTCATCGACGACAGCGCGGTACGGCACTGGCGCCCCACCGCACATATCGCGTTGCGCGGTGCTGTGCGCCATCGCGCGTGCGCCGTGGACGCCGCCAGGTCGCTGGCGATGCTGGTGGGGGATCTGCTGATGGGGCTGGCCGGACAGCTCTTCGCCACCAGCGGTCTGCCCGCCGCCTATCTGGCCCGGGCTCGCCCGCTGTGGTCGGCGCTGGCCCGTGAGCTGATCGCGGGCGAGTGCCTGGAGATCCTGGGCACCGGCGCCGAGCCGGACGTCACGGCGTCACTGAAGGTGATCCGGTACAAGACCGCCAAGTACACCGTCGAGCAGCCCCTGCTGATCGGCGGCGCCCTCGCCGGGGCCGGCGGGCGGCTGCGCGAGGGTTACTCCGCCTACGGGCTGCCCCTGGGCGAGGCGTTCCAGCTGAGGGACGATCTGCTCGGCCTCTTCGGAGACCCCGAACGCACCGGCAAGGACAACGCCGACGATGTACGCGGCCACCGGCCCACGGCCCTGCTAGCAGAGACCTGGCGCCTGGCCGGTGACGACGAGCGGGAGCAGCTCCGCGCCCTTCTGGGCCGGCACGACCTGGACGACAGCGGCCTGCACGCGGTGCGCGAAGTGATGCGCCGCCTGAAGACACCCGACCGCGTCGAGGACATGATCACCGTGCGGGTCGATGAAGCCCTCAACACCCTCCATGAGCTGGACATACCCGCGCATGCCACCACCGCCCTGACCGCTCTGGCGCACTCGGCGGCGGCCCGCCTGTCCTGACCCCCGCGCGCGGGCGGCGCAAGCGTGCGCCGTCTTTGGCCGGACCCTCCCGCCTGTCGTGCGCCACCCGGCGTGGATGACAAGGAGCCGTGGAGCCGTGGATGACAAGGAGCTTTGCCATGACCTACACCGAGGCCTCGATGGACGCCCTGCGACAGAGCGGCGACGAACTCGCCGACGCCACCGTCGCCACACTCTTCGAACGCGGGGAGGTGGGCAAGCTCAACACCCTGATGCGCTACGTCTCCACGGCGGGCTCTCCCCTGCCGGACGGCCTGCCCGATGTCGCCCGGGAATACCTCCAGGCCACGAGTGTCCCGCCCGCCTGGGTCGACTGGGGGGAGATGGAGAAGGCCCGGCTGTTCTTCATCGACAACAACGTGCACATCTCCACCGCGCTCTCCTTCGCCTCCATGCCCGCCTGCTACGTGGTCCCGCACGTGGCGAAGCTCCTGTCGGCCACCCATGGGCTGAAGTACCCCTCCAAGCGGATGGCCGAGACCGGACAGTTCACCGTCTACCTGATGCAGCCCGACGCCTTCGAGGCCGGCAGCCGCTTCATCCCCGCCGCCCAGAAGGTCCGCCTCCTGCACGCCTCCATCCGCCACCACCTCGAACGGGAGAACCGGTGGGACACCGCCGCGCTCGGCACGCCGATCTGTCAGGAGGACATGATCGGCGGGCAGATGTTCTTCTCCCTGCTCGTGCTGGACAGCCTGCACCGCCTCGGCATCCACATGTCGACGGAGGGCGCGGAAGCGTACTACTACGCCTGGCGCGTGGTCGGTGCCATGCTCGGCATCGACCAGGAAGCCGTCCCCAAGACGCTCGCCGAGGCCCGCGAGTTCCTCGACCTGTACATGATCCGGCACATGGGGCCTTCCGAAGAGGGCACGCACCTGACCCGGCAACTCATCGACCTCTACGAAGAGGTCGTGCCCGGCACCTTCTTCGACCCGATCATCTCCGCCCTCATCCGCCACCTCGTCGGCGACACCTGCGCCGACTGGCTCCAGGTGCCCCGCACCCCCTGGGACACCGTCGTCAAGGCCGTCCCCCACCTCCTGGGCGTCCTGGAGACCATCGAGGACCGCTCGCCCCTCGGTGCCTGGGCGCTGGACCGTCTCGGCCACCTCACCGCCGTCTTCGAGCTGTCGTCCCTCACGCGCGGGCGCGTGATGCACTACGCCATCCCCGAGCAGCTCAAGAAGGAGTACGGCATCTCGAACACAGTGCCTCCCACCCACCGATGGACTCCGCCCCCCGCCACCGTTTCGAGCTGACCCCATGCCCGAGATCCGAAGGGCGAGGCACAATCCCCGCTGTGATGATCACAGCGGGAGAACTCAACCGGGCCACCCTCAGCCGCCAGCTGCTGCTGGAGCGTGAGCCGCTGACCGTCCAGGACGGGATACGACGCGTGGTCGCGCTCCAGGCGCAGCACCCGGCATCGCCGTACCTCGCCCTCTGGAACCGGCTCGCGGGGTTCGCTCCGGCCGACCTCGACGCCGCCTTCGCGGGGCGCTCGGTGGTCAAGGCGACCCTGATGCGGATCACCCTGCACGCCGTACACGCCGAGGACTACCGGGACTTCCGCGGGGCGATGCAGCCGACGCTGTACGGCTCCCGGCTCGGTGCCCGCTTCGCCGCTGCGGGGCTGACGCCCGCGGACGCCGAGGAACTGGTTCCGGAGCTGCTGGCCTACGCCGCCCGCCCGAGGACCTCGGCCGAGATGCAGGCGTGGGCCGAGGAGCGGCTCGGTGCCGAGAAGGCGGGCGGGGCGTGGTGGGGTCTGAAGGCGTACGCGCCGCTCCAGCATGCTCCGACCGGCGCGCGATGGTCGTTCGGCGTACGGCCGTCCTTCGTGGCGGCGGAGGCCGGTCCGCTGCCCGTGGGGCGGACGGAGGAGCCCGAGGCGCTGCGGGCCCTGGTCCTGCGCTATCTGGCGGGGTTCGGGCCCGCCTCCGTGGCGGACGTGGCCCAGTTCTCCATGGTGCGGCGGGCTCCCGTACGCGCGGCGCTGCGCGCCCTGGACGGCGCTGTCGAGGCTCTCCAGGGGCCGGACGGCAGCACGCTGTACGACCTCCCTGGAGCCTCCCGGCCGGACGCCGACACCCCCGCTCCGCCCCGGCTCATGGCGATGTGGGACAGCGTGCTGCTGGCCTACGCCGACCGCGGGCGGGTGATACCCCCGGCCTACCGTCCCCTGGTGATCCGGAACAACGGTGACGTCCTGCCCACCCTGCTGGTGGACGGCCACGTCGCCGGGGTGTGGCGGCAGATGGACGGCCGCGTCGAGGTCACGGCCTTCCACCCCTTGTCGCCCGAGACCTGGGACGGGCTCGCGGCGGAGGCCCGCTCCCTGGGCGCGCTCCTCGCCGGCCGCGGGACGGAGGTCTACAGCCGCCACCACTACTGGTGGGCCAAGCTTCCGCAAGCGGAGGTGCGGTCGCTGCCGCTGTGAGCGCGGCTCCGCGACGTGCCCTGGGGACGTCCTCCGTCCTACGGCCGCCCGTCGGGCTTCGGCCGTGTCTCGGCCTCCGCCGCCGCAGCGGGATGGTTCGGCCCTCGCAGAGCGCGCCGCACGCGCGCGAGGAGGGGCCGTCCGACCCGGCGCCGGTGCCCGTGCACACGGGGATCGTCCGTGACGTCGTACCGCTTCACGTACGCCCCCAGGAAGGCCTGGAGGGTCGCGATGGCGGGGATGGCGATGAGCGCTCCGACCGCCCCGAGCAACGCCGTCCCGGCGACGACCGAGCCGAAGGCGACCGCGGGGTGGATGTCCACGCTCTTGGCGGTGAGCTTGGGCTGGAGCACGTAGTTCTCGAACTGCTGGTAGATCACGACGAAGATCAGCACCCAGAGCGCGTACCAGGGATCGACGGTGAAGGCGATCAGCATCGGCAGGGCGCCCGCCAGGTACGTGCCGATGGTGGGGATGAACTGGGAGACCAGGCCGACCCACACCGCGAGCACGGGCGCGTAGGGGACGTCGAGCGTCTGGAGCAGGATGTAGTGGGCGACCCCGGAGATCAGCGCCATGAGGCCGCGCGAGTAGAGGTAGCCGCCGGTCTTGTTGACGGCGATCTCCCAGGCGCGCAGCACCTCGGCCTGCTTGGCGGGCGGCAGCACCGAGCACAGCGCGCGCCGCAGCCGCGGCCCGTCGGCCGCGAAGTAGAACGAGAACAGCAGGATCGTCAGGAGCTGGAAGAGGCCGCCGAGGACCTGCGCGGAGACGTCCAGGACGCCGCTGGCGCTGTTCTGCACGTACTTCTGCAGCCAGTCGGAGTGGACCAGGCTGTCCTGCACCTCGACGCGGGAGAGCTCCGTGTGGAACGTCTGGTTGATCCAGCTGATGACCTTGTCGAGGTAGTCGGGGAAGTCCTCGACCATGTCGACGATCTGGCCCGCCAGCATCGACCCCATCATCGTGACGAAGCCCGCGCTCGCGATCACGACGCCCATGAAGACGAGGAACGTGGCGAAGCCCCTGCGCAGCCCGCGCGCCGCCATCCAGCTCACCGCCGGCTCGACGGCGAGCGCCAGGAAGAACGCGATCAGGATGTTGATCAGCAGCCCGGTCAGCTGGTGGAAGGCCCAACTGCCCAGCTGGAAGCAGGCGATGAGCGCGAGGGCGAGCACCATGGCACGCGGCAGCCAGCCCGGCATGCGGGCGCCACGTCCTGCCTCGGTCCCGGTGGGGGGCTGTGCGGGCGGCGTCGTGCCGAGTGGAGCGTTGTCCTGGGTGACCTGCGCGGTCTCGTCTGTGGATGCCACGGGGTCAGTCTCACCCACGCCGCCGACAATAAGCCGCCGCCCCCGCATCTTGGGACGACCTGCTCACAATCCTGGGACGGCCTGTGCGTCCGGAGCCCCAGCGGCCTACCCGTGCGTGGAGCGCTGCTCACGCGCGCGTGGCGCCCGCCGCCGCTACCGAGCCGTCCGTAGTCAGCGCTTTTCGGCCGGTACGTCCATGGCCGTGCAGACCGCGCGCCAGACGTCCTTGGCCTCCCAGCCCGCGTCCAGTGCCTCGTGGACCGTACGGCCGCCCAGCTCCGCCATCACGTGATCGCGCGCGAAGGAGTCGGCGTACCCCGCTCCGAAGTGAGCCGCCATCCGCTGCCAGAAGACCGTCAACCGCATGCCTCCAGTATCGCGCCCCTGAGAGTGCAGCCCGGCACAGGGGGCTTGTCGAGAACGCTTTCCGCCCTACGGTCGAAGCATGGCCGAAACCGGAGCATCCCCCGACCCAGTGCCCTCCCCCGATGGGGCGTCCTCCCCGGTCGCCCGCGCCGAGCACTTCGTCTGGCTCACCGCGCGCGTGCTCGAGCAGCGACGGTTCGCGTACCACTTCCTCGACGAGGGCCGCCGGGCCGCGGACGCGGTGGAGACCGCCCTCGCCGCGTACGACACCCCTGACGGCGGGTACGGCCACGCGCTCGAACCCGATCTGCGCGGCCCCGTGAGCCAGCCGCTGCACACCGGGCACGCGCTGCGGGTCCTGGACGCGATCGGGCGCTGCGGCGGGCAGCGGGTGGAGCGCGTGTGCCGCTATCTGACGTCGGTGTCGACGCCCGAGGGCGCCCTCCCCGCGATCCACCCCAGCCAGCGCGGCTACCCTTCGGCGCCGTTCGTGCCGGTCGTGGACGACCCGCCCGGGGAACTGCTCGCCACGGGGCCGGTGGTGGGTCTGCTGCACCGCAACGAGGTGTGGCACGCCTGGCTCTTCCGGGCCACCGATTTCTGCTGGGCCGCCGTCGAATCGCTCGAGAAGTCACATCCGTACGAGATCCAGGCGGCCGTCGCCTTCCTGGACGGCGTACCCGACCGCTCGCGCGCGCGGGCCACGGCCGACCGTCTCGGCCGCCTCGTGCGCGAACAGCGTCTCGCGGCCCTGGATCCGGACGATCTGGACGCGCATCCGGTGTCGCCGGGATACGCGCCGGGCGAGCACCACTTCGCGCATGACTTCGCCAAGGCCCCCGAGTCGCTCGCGCGCGAGTGGTTCACCGATGCCGAGATGGAACGCTCGCTGGACTTCTTGGCGGCGGACCAGCGGGAGGACGGCGGCTGGCCGGTCCGGTGGCGGCAGTGGGCGCCGGGCACGGCCCTGGAGTCGCGCCCGATCGTGACCATTGAGGCGCTGCGGACGCTACGGGCTTACGGGCGGCCCATCGGCTGACGGCCTCCCCGTCAGCCTGTCAGCGCCCGCAGCCCGGCCGTGACGATCACCGCCGTGCCGATGACGACGAGGAACGGGGCGCGCAGGACGAGCGCCAGGGCCGCCGCGGCGAGCCCTGCCGCCCTGGCGTCCAGGAGGAGCACCCGGCCTTCGGTGAAGGTCTGCTGGGCGGTGAGAGCCGCCAGCAGGGCCACGGGGACCAGGGCCGCCACTCGCTTGACGAGTGGCCTTTCCAGGGCGCCCGCGGGTACCAGGAGGCCGACGAGTTTGACGATGTAACAGCCGACGACGGTCACGCCGATCGCGATCCAGATGCTCACGGGTCCTCCCTCCGCGGGTCGTCAGGTTCTTCTGGGCCCTCTTCGTGTATTGCGCGGCCCTCTTCTATTGCGCGGCCCTCTTCGTGCTTGCGCCTCGCACGGCGTTTTCGGCCCTCTACGTAGAGGACGATCGGCACCGCGAGGGCGGACAGCAGAACCGGCGCTCCGGCCGGCAGAAAGGGCAGCAGTCCGAGCCCCAGAAGGACCGCGAGGGCGGCGACGGAACGGTCCGCCGCCGTACGCAGCATGGGTGCGAGCAGCGCCAGGAAGACGGCGGGCCCCGCCGCGTCCAGGCCCCATACGTCGGTGTCGCCGATCGCCTCGGCCCCCAGCGCGCCCAGCAGCGTGGTGATGTTCCACAACACGTAGAGGCTGAGCCCGGTGACCGTGAAGCCGATGCGGGCGGCCCGCCGCGTGGGCTGCGCGAGGGAGACTGCCGCGGTCTCGTCGATGACCCAGTGCGCGGCAAGCGGCCGCACCGCGCGCGGGAGGGCGAGCAACTGCGACAGACGCAGCCCGTAGAAGGCGTTGCGCACGCCGAGGAAGAAGGCGCCCGCGGCAGCGGTGAAAGGGCTGCCGCCGCCCGCGAGCGCCCCGACAAAGGCGAACTGCGAGGCTCCGGTGAACACCAGCAGGCTGAGCAGACAGCTCTGGAGCACGGTGAGGCCGCTGCCCGCCGAGGTCACTCCGAAGGCGAAGCCGGAGAGCCCGACGGCGACCCCGACCCCCAGGGCGTCACGGACGACGGGCGCGTCGCTCCTGCTCGGGGCGCCTCCGTCCCGCGCGTGCGCGCCCTCTGCTCCGCCGTCGCCAGCCCGGCTCCCGCCATTGGTTCCGTCGTCCGTGCCCGTGGGCGTCGTCTGTTCTGCCACGCCCTGGACCCTACGAGCGCTGCCGCCGCCGGTCTTGTACGTTCTTGCGCTCGCGCTGATACGCCCCTGGAGGCACTCCCACGATCCGGGTGAAGTGCCGACTGAGGTGCGGCTGATCGGTGAAGCCCACGGCGGTGGCGGCGTCGGCAGGCGTGGTTCCCGCGTCCAGAAGACGCAGCGCCCGGCGCACGCGCGCGTCGGTGAGCCAGGCGTGCGGCGGCATGCCGTACGCGTCCCGGAAGGCACGCAGCAGGGCGAAGGGGCTCACCGAGAGGTCAGCGGCCAGCCGCGACAGGCTCGGCGGATCCGCGAGACTCTCTTCGAGGACGGCACGCGCGCGTGCCGCGGTGCCTGCACCGGCGGTGCGCACCGCACGCCGCGGCAACCGCCCTCCGTTCAACCGCAGCAACCGCGTCACCGCCACTCGCAGCAGGGTGTCGGCGGCGAGCGCGTTGCCCTCTTCCGCCGCGCGCAGCACCCGGTGGACGAGGGCGACGGCGTGCGGATCGTCGAGCACCGGGCGGACGAACCCGGGGGCACCACGTATCGCCGTGGTCTCCGCGGCGATGTCGGCGACCACCTCCGGCGCCGGGTAGACGGCACCGTACCGCCAGCCCTCCGGCACGCCGGCCCGGCCGGTGTGCGGGGTGTCGGGGTTGACCAGGGCGAGGGTGCCCGGCCCCGCGTACTGGTCGGCGCCGCCGTGGTGGAAGACGTCGACCCCCTCGGCGATGCCCGCGATCACGAAATGCTCGTGGGTGTGCCGCGCGAACGTCTTGTGGATGTAGCGCGCCCGCAGCAGGTCGACGCCGGGCAGCGCCGCGTACCGCCAGTGCCGGGCCTGCTCCGCCGAAGCTGCCATGCCTCCATTCTGCGACGGGCACGCAACGCCGTTTCCGCAGGTCGACGCCGTTGTCAGTGGCGGGGTGCACGATGGGGTCATGGTCAGCTCCGCGTCCAGTGCCCACGGCGCCCTCGACGAGTTCTCCCCCGCGACCCGCGGTTGGTTCACGGGGGCTTTCTCCGCGCCCACCGCCGCCCAGGCCGGGGCGTGGCGCGCGATCGCCGAGGGTTCCGACGTGCTCGTCGTCGCGCCCACGGGCTCCGGCAAGACCCTGGCCGCGTTCCTGGCCGCCCTCGACCAGCTGGCCTCCTCCCCACCGCCCGCGGACCCGAGGAAGCGCTGCCGGGTCCTTTACGTGTCCCCGCTGAAGGCCCTCGCGGTCGACGTGGAGCGCAATCTGCGCAGCCCCCTGACCGGCATCCGCCAGGAGGCCGTGCGCCTCGGCATGCCCGAGCCCGAGGTGCGCGTCGGCATCCGTTCGGGTGACACCCCGCCCGCCGAGCGCCGCGCCCTGTCCACCCGCCCGCCGGACATCCTGATCACCACCCCCGAGTCGCTCTTCCTGATGCTCACCTCCGCCACGAGGGACGCGCTCACGGGCATCGAGACGGTGATCCTCGACGAGGTGCACGCCGTGGCGGGCACCAAGCGCGGCGCCCATCTCGCGCTGTCCCTGGAGCGCCTCGACGAGCTGCTGCCGAAGCCCGCGCGCCGCATCGGCCTTTCGGCGACGGTCCGGCCGGTGGACGAGGTCGCGCGCTATCTCTCCCCCAAGCGCAAGGTCGAGATCGTCCAGCCCACGTCCGACAAGGTGTTCGACCTTTCGGTGGTCGTCCCGGTCGAGGACCTCGGAGAGCTGGGCGGCTCCCCCGTCGCCGACTCCGGAGACGGCACGGGCGCGGCAGCCGAGCGCCCGTCGATCTGGCCGCATGTCGAGGAGCGCATCACCGACCTCGTCCAGGCGCACCGCTCGACGATCGTCTTCGCCAACTCCCGCCGCCTCGCCGAGCGCCTGTGCAACCGCCTCAACGAGATCGCGTACGAACGAGCGACGGGCGAGGCCCTTCCCGAGGACCACTCCCCGGCGGAGCTGATGGCCGAGTCCGGCGCCGCCAAGGGCGCCCCGCCGCTGCTGGCCCGTGCCCACCACGGCTCGGTCTCCAAGGAGCAGCGCGCCCAGGTCGAGGAGGACCTGAAGGCGGGCAGGCTGCCGGCCGTGGTCGCCACCTCCAGCCTGGAGCTGGGCATCGACATGGGCGCGGTCGACCTGGTCGTCCAGGTCGAGTCGCCGCCGTCCGTCGCCTCCGGGCTCCAGCGCGTGGGCCGTGCGGGCCACCAGGTGGGCGCGGTCTCCACCGGAGTCGTCTTCCCCAAGTACCGGGGCGACCTCGTCCAGGCGGCCGTCGTCACGGAGCGGATGCGCACCGGCTCCATCGAGTCGCTGCGCGTCCCCGCCAACCCCCTGGACGTGCTGGCGCAGCAGCTGGTGGCGATGGTCGCCCTCGACACCTGGCAGGTCGACGACCTCCTGACGGTGGTCCGCCGGGCGGCCTCCTTCGCCTCGCTCCCGGAGTCCGCGTTCACGGCCGTCCTGGACATGCTCGCCGGCCGCTATCCCTCCGACGCCTTCGCGGAGCTGCGCCCCCGCGTGGTCTGGGACCGCGTCGCGGGCACGGTCACGGGGCGGCCCGGCGCACAGCGCCTCGCGGTGACCTCCGGAGGCACGATCCCCGACCGCGGCCTCTTCGGGGTCTTCCTCGCGGGCGCCGACCCGAAGAAGGGCGGCGGCCGCGTCGGAGAGCTCGACGAGGAGATGGTCTACGAATCGCGGATCGGCGACGTCTTCACGCTCGGCACGAGTTCCTGGCGCATCGAGGACATCACCCGCGACCGCGTGCTCGTCTCCCCCGCCCCCGGTGTCCCGGGCCGTCTGCCCTTCTGGAAGGGCGACCAGCTGGGCCGCCCGCTGGAGCTGGGCCGCGCGCTCGGCGCGTTCCTCAGGGAGGTGGGCGCGCTCTCGCGGGAGGACGCGCGCGTGCGGCTGCTCGCCGCGGGCCTCGACTCCTGGGCCGCCGACAACGTCCTGTCGTACCTCGCGGAGCAGCGCGAGGCGTGCGGGCACATCCCGGACGACCGGACGATCGTGGTCGAGCGGTTCCGCGACGAGCTGGGTGACTGGCGGGTCGTCGTGCACTCCCCCTTCGGGGCGCAGGTGCACGCCCCGTGGGCCCTCGCCCTCGGCGCCCGCCTGACCGAGCGGTACGGCATGGACGCGCAGGTCATGCACGCGGACGACGGCATCGTGCTGCGCCTGCCCGACGCCGACCTGATGGGCCTCGACCTGCTCGACCAGACCCCCACCGACCCCACCGAGCCCGCCGTGGAGTACGACGCGGAGAAGGCCCCCATCGGCGCGGGCGACGTCGCCTTCGACAAGGGCGAGGTCAACCAGATCGTCACCGACCAGGTGGGCGGCTCGGCCCTGTTCGCCTCCCGCTTCCGGGAGTGCGCCGCCCGCGCCCTGCTGCTGCCGCGCCGCAGCCCCGGCAAGCGCACCCCCCTGTGGCAGCAGCGCCAGCGCGCCGCGCAACTGCTCGAAGTGGCGAGCGAGTTCGGTTCGTTCCCGATCGTCCTGGAGGCCGTGCGGGAATGCCTCCAGGACGTCTTCGACGTACCGGGCCTGACGGAACTGATGGGTGACATCGAGTCCCGCAGCGTCCGCCTTGTCGAGGTCACCACCCCCGAGCCCTCACCCTTCGCCCGCTCCCTCCTGTTCGGGTACGTGGCCCAGTTCCTGTACGAGGGCGACTCGCCCCTGGCCGAGCGGCGCGCGGCAGCGCTGTCCCTGGACTCCCATCTGCTCGCGGAGCTGCTCGGCCAGGCGGAGCTGCGCGAACTGCTCGACGCGGACGTCCTCACCGAGCTGGAGCAGGAGCTCCAGTGGCGCACGGAGGACCGCCGGATCAAGGACTCCGAAGGCGTCGCCGATCTGCTGCGGCTCCTCGGGCCGCTCACCGGGGACGAGTTGGCCGAGCGCGGCGCCGAGCCCGAGTGGGCCGCGGAGCTGGCCGCCGCGCGCCGGGCCATCCGGGTCCGGATCGCCGGGGCCGACCACTGGGCGGCGATCGAGGACGCGGGCCGCTTGCGCGATGCCCTCGGCACCGCTCTGCCCGTGGGTGTCCCCGAGGCCTTCACCGAGCCGGTCAAGGACCCCCTCGGCGACCTCCTCGCCCGCTTCGCGCGCACGCACGGCCCGTTCACGACCGCCACCGCCGCCGCCCGCTTCGGCCTCGGCGCGGCGGTCACGGAGGGCGCGCTGCAACGCCTCGCGGCGAACGGCCGCGTGGTACAAGGAGAGTTCCATCCCGCGGGCATCGGCCAGGAGTGGTGCGACGCGGCGGTCCTGCGCCGCCTGCGCCGCCGCTCCCTGGCGGCGCTGCGGCACGAGCTGGAGCCGGTTCCGCCGTCGGCGCTCGCCCAGTTCCTGCCCCAGTGGCAGCACTTGAGCGGCCACGGCCTGCGCGGCGTCGACGGCCTGGCGCGCGCCATCGAGCAGTTGCAGGGGGCGACCGTCCCGGCGTCCGCGCTCGAAAAGCTCGTACTGCCGTCGCGCGTCGCCGGCTACAACCCCGCCATGCTCGACGAACTGACCGCGGCCGGTGAGGTCGTCTGGGCCGGCGCCGGCTCCCTGCCGGGAAAGGACGGCTGGGTCTCCCTCTACCTCGCGGACACAGCGCCCCTCCTC
>NZ_WMBF01000779.1:0-1756 GCF_019400875.1 Streptomyces anatolicus
GGACTCCCTCTTCGAGCCCCGCCCGGGCGGCACCCCCGTCACCCTGCAAGAACTCGTCGAGGTGTACGGGGAGCAGCAGCGAAGACACGACGCCACCGCCCACCCCGGCCGCATGCGCCTGCTCACCGCGTCCGAGTCGGCGGGCATGCTGGTGGCCGCGGAGATGAACGCCTCGGGCATGCCCTGGCGCGCCGACGTACACCGCGCCCTGCTGACCGAACTGCTCGGCGAGCGGTACGCGGGCGGTGGCGAGCCCCGTCGCCTCGCCGAGCTTGCGGACGAGGTGTCCGCCGCGTTCGGCCGCCGCGTGCGCCCGGATCTCGCCGCCGACGTGGTGAAGGCGTTCGCGCAGGCCGGCATCAGGGTGAAGTCGACGCGGCGCTGGGAGATCGAGGGGATCGACCATCCGGCGGTGCGGCCCCTCATCGAGTACAAGAAGCTGTACCGCATCTGGACCGCGCACGGCTGGAGCTGGCTCCAGGACTGGGTGCGCGACGGCCGCTTCCGGCCCGAGTACACGCCCGGCGGTTCGGTCAGCGGCCGGTGGACGACGAACGGGGGCGGGGCGCTGCAGATCCCGAAGGTGATCCGCAGGGCCGTGGTCGCCGATCCCGGCTGGCGGCTCGTCGTGGCCGACGCCGACCAGATGGAGCCGAGAGTGCTGGCCGCGATCTCCCGGGACCGGGGCCTGATGGAGGTGGCGGGCAGCGAGGAGGACCTGTACACACGGCTGTCGGACCGCGCGTTCTCGGGCGATCGCGAGCACGCGAAGCTCGCGCTGCTCGGCGCGGTGTACGGGCAGACGTCTGGCGACGGCCTGAAGAATCTGGCGGCGCTGCGGCGCCGCTTCCCCCTGGCCGTGGCGTACGTCGACGAGGCGGCGAAGGCGGGCGAGGAGGGCCGGCTCGTACGGACCTGGCTGGGGCGGACGAGTCCGCCGGCGGCCGGGGCCGGTGAGGACGACGAGGCGGGCATCCCGCAGGAGGCGCCGCTCCTCACGGACGGACTGCCGTCTCCCGAGGGGGAGTTCACTCCCGGGTACGCCTCGACCAACGCCCGGGCCCGCGGCCGGTTCACCCGCAACTTCGTGGTGCAGGGCAGCGCGGCGGACTGGGCGCTGCTGATGCTGGCGGCCCTGCGGCGGGCGATCGCCGAGGGCGGGATGCGGGCCGAGCTGGTCTTCTTCCAGCACGACGAGGTCATCGTGCACTGCCCCGCCGAGGAGGCGGAGGCCGTCGCGCTCGCGGTGCGCGAGGCGGGGGACCTCGCGGGGCGGATCGCCTTCGGGGAGACGCCGGTGCGGTTCCCGTTCACGACGGCGGTCGTGGAGTGCTACGCCGACGCGAAGTGATCCCCGCTTCGACCGTCTCAAGGGAGCCCGCTTGAAGGGAGCCCCGCTTCAAGCGCCGCCGATCTCAGTCGGCGCGCGCCGGAAGCAGGACCCTCCGCTCCCCGGCCGCCGCCTCACTGCCCGTGCCGTGGCGGGACAGGCGCGCCCTCGTCGCAGGGGCGTCACCGCGGTGTGCGGTGACGGCGGCGGCGCGGTCGAGGAGAGTGGCGTACTCACGGGTCGCGTCCTCGGTACGGGTCAGGCCGCGCAGGGCACGGACCAGGCCGAGGCGGGCCTGGGACTCGCCGTGCCAGTCCTCGTACTCGCCGTGAATACGCAGGCTCTCCTCGAAGCATGCGAGGGGCCCGCCCACTTCGCTCTCCCCAGCGCCCTGAGGGCATCCGCCGACTTCACCCTCCCCCGCGC
>NZ_WMBF01000780.1:0-1747 GCF_019400875.1 Streptomyces anatolicus
CCCGGACCCTGGCCACCGGCATGTCCAACGCCGGCTATCTGGTCCGCTGGCAGCTGGAGAACCACCCCGAGCTGTACGACGGCGGCGTGGACTGGGAAGGCACGCTCTGGCGCGCCGACGGGCCGAACCTGCTCACGTTCCTGCCGCCCGCCCTGCGCCACTACCCCGCGTACGAGGCCGGAGGGCCCGGTGCCGAAGAGGCGCGGAAGGCGATGCACGCCGCCGGGTACCCGGCCGGGTCGGAGTTCCTGTGGCCGTACCACCACAAGGCGTACTGGGACCTCACCCAGCGCATCTACCGCGAGGAGATCGACCCCGGCTTCGACGGCCCGACGGAAGCCGGCACTCCGTACTGCGCCCCGGGAAGCCCGGCCTGCGACGCGGATTACGACTACGCCTCGCGCCCCGCGGAAGTGCGCCGCGCCGTGCAGCGAATCGCCCTGACCGGCCGCATCGGTAAGCCCTTGATCACCGTCCACGGCACCCTGGACGTGCTGCTGCCCATCAGCAAGGACTCCGACGTCTACGCCCGCATGGTGCGCCAGGCAGGCCGCGGCGACCTGCACCGCTACTACCGCGTCGAGGGCGGCACGCACACCGACTCCCTGGTGGACACCTTCCCCGACCGGCTGCGGCCGCTCGTCCCGTGTCACCGGTCGGCGTTCACCGCCATGGAGGGGTGGCTGGCGCATTCCGGCCTGCCGCCGGCCAGTCGTACCGTGCCTCGTCCTCCCACGGCCGACGCGGCGACGCTCCTCACCACCTGCCCCCTCGGTCGCTGAGCCACCAGGAGCATCGAGCAGCGGGGACAAAGCTCCCGCTTCAGACGTGGGCATAGCGGGGACTGCCACCTTCTGGCGGGTCATTGTGGTGCTTGTTCCCATAGGCGAGTCGGCGCGGTGACTCTACTGTTTCCGGCCATGACCAGGGAATTTGCATCCTCGCAACAGTTGGGGCCGACCGTCTCGGCCACGGGTGGCGTGAACCTGTCCGGCCGTGCCGCACTGGTGACCGGTGGCGGCAGCGGCATCGGCCTGGCCTGCGCCGCCGCCCTCGCCGCCGCCGGTGCGGAGGTCCACGTGGTCGACCTGGACGCCGAGAAGGCCAAGACGGTTGCCGACGCCATCGGCGGTGTGGCGCACACCGCCGACCTGGCCGACGCGGACATCATCGACACCCTGCCCTCCGACATCGACATCCTCGTCAACAACGCCGGGCTGCAGCACGTCGCCGCCCTCCACGAGTTCCCGCCGGATCGCTTCGCGCTCATGCAGCGGGTGATGGTCACGGCGCCGTTCCTGCTGATCCGCCGTGTACTGCCGCACATGTACGCGGGCGGATGGGGCCGGGTGATCAACATCTCCAGCGTCCACGGACTGCGCGCCAGCGCGTTCAAGAGCGCCTACGTCACGGCCAAGCACGCCCTTGAGGGCCTGAGCAAGGTCACCGCCGTCGAGGGCGCCCCGCACGGCGTGACCAGCAACTGCGTGAACCCCGGCTATGTCCGCACCCCGCTGGTCGAGGGCCAGATCCAGGACCAGGCCGCGGCCCACGGCATCAGCCCCGACGACGTCCTCTCCGACGTCCTGCTCACCCGCGCCCCGGTCAAACGGCTCCTGGAGGCCGAAGAGGTCGCCGCCGCCGCCCTGTGGCTCTGCGGTCCGCACACCAGCTACATCACCGGAGCCTCGCTGCCCCTGGACGGCGGCTGGGGCGCGAGCTGATCAGGCCCGCCGCCTTCCCGTCC
>NZ_WMBF01000781.1:0-1745 GCF_019400875.1 Streptomyces anatolicus
GAACCATCGCGGGCCTCCTCGACCGCCGCGCCCTCCTCGCCGCCACCGGCGCGGTCACCCTCTCCGCCGGCATCGGCTACGCGCTCGGCCCCGGCGCGGGCGACGGCAACGCCTCCCCGGCGGGCCACGCCACCGTCCCGCGCTCCCGTCCCGCGCCCGCCGCGCCCCTCATGCCGTACAAGAGCGGCACCACCCTGCTCACCGTCGCCGCCGCGCGCGGCACCTCCGGCTACCGGCGGCTCGGCGACGGGCCCGCCTGGCCGCGCGTGGTGCGCGGCGACCTCGCGGCGGCGAAACCGGGGCGCGAGGCGCGGCGGACCGCGCTCGCCGCGTTCGTGCAATTCACCGACCTGCACCTCGTCGACGTACAACACCCCTTGCGGTACGAGTATCTGCGCGCCCAGACCGCGAGCGCCTGGCGCCCGCACGAGTCCCTGTCGGTGGCGGGCGCGGTCTCCCTGGTCGAGCGCGTCAACGCCCTGCGCGGCGCGCCCGCGACCGGCGCCCCGCTGCACTGCGTCGTGACGACCGGCGACAACACCGACAACAACTCCCGCGCCGAACTCGACTGGTTCCTCAAGGTGATGAGCGGCGGCCGCATCACCCCCAACACCGGCGACCCGCGCCGCTACGAAGGCGTGCAGGACAGCGGCCTCAAGCTGTACTGGCACCCGGACGACGCCCTGCGCGACGCCGACAAGTCGCTCGGCTTCCCGCGCCTGCCCGGCTTCCTCGACGCCGCTCTCCGCGAGGTCAACAGCCCCGGCCTCGGACTGCCCTGGTACTCCACGGTCGGCAACCACGACGCGCTGCCCGGCGGCTGCTGGGCTCCCAAGGACTCGTACTTCACCGAGTTCGCCGTCGGCGGCAAGAAGCTGATGTCCCTCGACGAGACGCGGGGCGCCGCGCTGTGGAAGGCGGTGAAGAAGGGCCGCGACCCCAAGGGCGCGCACTTCAAGGAGTTGCTGAAGGGTGAGAGGCGGCGCATGCGGTCCGTCACGCCCGACGAGTCCCGGGCGCCGTTCACGCCCGCCGAGTACGTCCAGGCGCACCTGGACCCCGCCTACGCGGGCCACGGCCCCCTGGGCCACGGCTACACCCAGGAGAACCTGGCCTCGGCCACCCAGTACTACTCCTTCCGCGTCAGCGACGACGTGCTCGGCATCAGCCTGGACACCACCGACCCCGGCGGCCACTACGAGGGCTCGCTCGGCACGGCCCAGCTGCGCTGGCTGGAGCGCGAGCTGGCCGCCAACGAGCGCCGCGCGGGCGGTCCTTCGTACGTGGTCGTCTTCAGCCACCACACCAGCAGGACCATGCGCAACCTCCGCCACGACCCCTCCCGGCCCGGCGAGGCCCGGCACGGTGGCGAGGAGGTCCTCGCGCTGCTCGGCCGCCACCGCTCGGTCCTCGCCTGGGTCAACGGCCACAGCCACAAGAACGCCATCACCCCGCACCGCACCCCGCACGGCTCCTTCTGGGAGGTCTCCACGGCCTCGCACATCGACTTCCCGCAGCTGGCGCGGGTGGTGGAGGTCTCCGACAACCACGACGGCACGGTCTCCGTCTTCACCACGCTCATCGAGTCCGCCGCCCCGCACCGCACGGACTTCGCCGACCTCTCCCAGACGGGCCTCGCCGCGCTGTACCGAGAGCTGTCCTTCAACGCCCCCGGAGCGAAGCCCGCGTTGGGCGGCGAGGCGGGCGACCGGAACACGGAGCTGATCCTGAAGAAGGGCTGAGCC
>NZ_WMBF01000782.1:0-1739 GCF_019400875.1 Streptomyces anatolicus
CTCCCCCGACCCCGGTCGGCGCCGCCACCGCCCGCACCTATCTGGGTGAACTGACCGTCAGGGCCGAGGGCTCGTCCGACGGCTACAGCCGCGACAAGTTCCCGCACTGGAGCACCCAGTCCGGCGCCTGCAACACCCGCGAGGTCGTCCTCAAGCGCGACGGCACCAACGTCCAGCAGGACGCCAGTTGCGCCGCCGTCTCCGGGACGTGGAAGTCCCCCTACGACGGCGGCACTTGGACCGCCGCGTCCGACGTCGACATCGACCACGTCGTGGCGCTCTCCGAGGCCTGGCGGTCCGGCGCCAGCGGCTGGACCACGGCGCAGCGCCAGGGCTTCGCCAACGACCTCGCCCAGCCCCAGCTGATCGCCGTCACCGACAACGTCAACCAGGCCAAGGGCGACCAGGACCCCGCCGAGTGGATGCCGCCCACCGCCTCGTACCACTGCTTCTACGCCCGGATGTGGGTGGACGTGAAGCACCACTACAAGCTCACGGTGGACTCCGCGGAGAAGAGCGCGCTGACGTCGGTCCTCAGCGGCTGCTGAGCACCGGCACGCGGCCGCGGAGGCCCGGCACGCGGCCACTGGGCACCGGCACGCCGTACACGCGTGCCGGAACCGCCCCGCCCGGCTCCGTCGTTCCGTACCGTACGGGGCGACGGAGGAGGGTGATCACCTGTGGCACGACTGCTGCTCGGTCCACTGCTGAGGTACGTCGACGGCTCCACGGCGACCGTCTGGGTCGAGGCCGACCGGCCCTGCGCCGCCGAGGTGCGGTGCGCGGACGGCGCGCACGGCTCGGCACGCACCTTCCAGGTCGCCGGGCACCACTACGCCCTGATCCCGGTCACCGGGCTGACGCCGGGCACGGAGACGGCGTACGAGGTACGGCTCGGGGTGCCGGAGGGCGAGCGCGAGGAGAGCGCGGGAAGCGCGGAGAGCGCGGTCTGGCCGCTGCCCGGCTCCCGCTTCCCCGCGAGCACCATCCGCACGCCCGCCGAGGACGGCGCCGACGAGCTGCGCGTCACCTTCGGCTCCTGCCGCTGGGCATCGCCGCCCCACGACGAGGACGACCCCGTGGGGCCCGACGCCCTGGACACGCTGGCCGCCCGCATCGCCGCGGACCCGGCCGCCGCCCGTCCGGACGTCCTGGTGCTCCTGGGCGACCAGGTGTACGCGGACCAGACCTCGAAGGCGACCCAGCGCTGGCTCGCCGCGCGCAGGGACCTCAGCGAGCCGCCGGGGACCCAGGTCGCCGACTACGAGGAGTACACCCACCTCTATTACGAGTCCTGGCTCGACCCGGAGGTGCGCTGGCTGCTCTCCACAGTGCCCAGCTGCATGATCTTCGACGATCATGACGTCATAGACGATTGGAACACCAGTGCGGCCTGGGTGGCCGAGATGCGGGCCACGCCGTGGTGGCGCGAGCGGGTCCTGAGCGGCCTGATGTCGTACTGGGTCCATCAGCACCTCGGCAATCTGCGCCCCGAGGAGCTGGAGACCGACGCCCTCTACGCCTCCGTGCGCGCCACGCCCGACGGCACGGACGCGCTGCGCGCCTTCGCGGCGGCGGCCGACGCGGACTCGGGCGCGACGCGCTGGAGCTATCGGCGGGACTTCGGGCGCGTACGCCTGCTGATGGTCGACACCCGCGCGGCGCGCGTCCTGACGGAGGGGGAGCGCGCCATGCTCGACCCGGCCGAGGCGCGGTGGGTGCGCGAGCAGGTGGTGGGC
>NZ_WMBF01000783.1:0-1729 GCF_019400875.1 Streptomyces anatolicus
CGCACCACCTCCCCCGCCCGGTTCATCGCGAGCACCCCTTCGGGCCCTTGCTTGACGACGGCGAGTTCTACCCCGGCGTCGAGCAACGCCCGCGCCGCCGAGAGAGGTTCCCGCTCCCCCGTGGCGATCTCGACCTCGTCGAGATTGCCGACGGCGACCGTGGCATGGGCAAGCGCGGCGGCATAGTGGGGCCGCGCCTCATCCGGATCCGCCCAGAACATCGGCCGCCAGTCCAGATCGAACACCGTGATCCCCGCCCCCGCCGGCCGCGAGGCCAACGCCGCCAACGTCGCCGAACGACTCGGCTCCGCGCACAGCCCCGTCCCCGTCATCCAGAAGATCCGCGCCGCCGCGATGGCGCCCAGGTCCAGCTCATCCTCGTAGATCTCCAGATCGGGCGCCTTGGGCAGCCGGTAGAAGTAGAGCGGGAAGTCGTCCGGCGGGAAGACCTCGCAGAACGTCACCGGCGTCGGCAGCCCCGCGACCGCGCTCACCCAGCGGTCGTCGACGCCGAACTCCCGCAGCGCCCGGTGCAGATACCGCCCGAAGGGGTCCTCGCCGGTGCGGGTGACGAGCGCGACGCGGCGCCCGAGGCGCGCCGCGGCGACCGCGACGTTGCTGGCGGAGCCGCCGAGGAACTTCCCGAACGTGGTGACCTCGTCGAGCGGCACCCCGCTCTGCAGCGGATAGAGGTCGACCCCGATCCGGCCCATGGTGATGACGTCGTACGCATCGGTCACCCTGCACGCCCCTTCGGCCGTCGATCGTGTGCCCCCAGGTCTAATCCCGTCCCGGGAACCCTGTCAACATTTTGTCCTTACATTCGGACCACTCCTTGACACCTCTCCGAGGCGGCCTGGAGGCTGACCGGCATGACGACGCTGTCTCGCATCCGGATCGGTTCGGCGCCCGACTCCTGGGGCGTGTGGTTTCCCGAGGACCCCCAGCAGGTCCCCTGGCGCCGCTTCCTCGACGAGGTCGCCGAGTCCGGTTACGAGTGGATCGAGCTGGGCCCGTACGGCTATCTGCCCACCGACCCCGCCGTACTGGCGGCCGAGACGGCCCGCCGCGGGCTCAAGGTCTCCGCGGGCACGGTCTTCACGGGGCTGCACCACGGCCCCGCCGTCTGGGAGAAGACCTGGGCGCACGTCGCCGACAACGCCGCGCTCGCCCAGGCGATGGGCGCCGGGCACCTCGTCGTCATCCCCTCCTTCTGGCGCGACGACAAGACGGGCGAGGTCCTTGAGGACCGCGTCCTGACGCCCGCGCAATGGCGCGAACTGACCACCCAGACCGAGCGCCTGGCCCACGAGGTCCGGGAGCGGTACGGGCTCCAGGTCGTCGTCCACCCGCACGCGGACACACACATCGACACCGAGGAGAACGTGACCCGTTTCCTCGACGCCACCGACCCCGACCTCGTCTCGCTCTGCCTGGACACCGGCCACTACGCCTACTGCGGCGGCGACAGCGTCAAGCTCATCGAGACGTACGGCGAACGCATCGGCTATCTGCACCTCAAGCAGGTCGACCCGGAGATCCTCGCCGCGGTGCGCGCACAGGAGGTGCCGTTCGGGCCCGCCGTGGCGCGCGGCGTGATGTGCGAGCCGCCCGCCGGGGTGCCCGCCCTGGGGCCCGTCCTCGCCGCGGCCCAGAACCTGGGCGTCGACCTCTTCGCGATCGTGGAGCAGGACATGTACCCCTGCCCCCCGGACAAGCCCCTCCCCAT
>NZ_WMBF01000089.1:0-19138 GCF_019400875.1 Streptomyces anatolicus
ACGCGCCCGGGGATACGCCCCACGACCCACCCCCCGCGCCCCTCCGAGCAAGCCCCGACGGTGCGAAAAGGCCGCTCACGGGCCCGCCCGCCAGCGCACCCCGGCGCACAAAAAAGATCGCGCTGGACCCGGCGGAGTCCAGCGCGATCGAAGACGACGCACCCATGCGGCTCAGGCGGGCGTGGATCCCGTTGGGGCGGGACCCTCGTCGTGTGTAGCTATATGTCGGACGTACGACCAGGTTGGGGGACCCGGCAGTAGTGGTGCTCTTCGCCCGAGTTGTGCGGGTTACTGCTGGTTGAGCGGTACTTCAGGCGTACGTCAGGCCTCGCTGCGCTGCTGCGGGATACCCGCGAGCAGTGCGCGGACCTCAGCCTCGCGGTAACGGCGGTGTCCGCCGAGCGTGCGAATCGACGTGAGCTTGCCAGCCTTGGCCCAGCGCGTCACCGTCTTCGGGTCGACGCGGAACATCGTGGCGACCTCAGCCGGGGTCAGCAGCGGCTCGGCATCAGGGGTGCGAGCGGTCATGAGCGGCCTCCTCGGGAGAACCGAACCTTCTCGGTTCATTCCTCTAAATTCTGCACCTTGACCCGCGTTGCCCGAAATGGCGGACGCGAGTCGAGTCGGTTATAGGACGAACGGCTTGTCCTCGGCACTACAACTACACCATCCGTCCAGCCACGTCGGCCAAACCGATGGAATTGCCCTCCCAGGTGTTCATCACCGACGGAAGCCGATGGACCATGCCATAGCGGACAGTCACGCCACCGTGACGATCAGTCACAGAGCGATCAGGAGTCAACAGACCCCCCATAGAGTGCAATGCTGAGCATTCCGCCCGTACATGGGCGGAAGGAGCCCTCCCCGGGCTCCTTGTCCTATTTTGGCACGAGGGGGGGCGATGGGCGCAAGGGCGCAGTAAAGTGCGGTCCGTCACGCTTGACACAAAGGCCCGGATCGGGACCTACGTCCCATCAGGCGTTGACCGCGGCCTCTCGGTTCACGAACCAGTTCACGAACCAGTTCACGCGTCAGTTCGCGAATCAGTTCGCGAACTGGAGATGCCGGACCGCCCGCCACCGCTCCACGAGCCTCGCATACGCCTCGCCGGCCCCCTCCCCGTCGCCGGCGCGCAGCGCCTCGATCCCCTCCGCGACATCCGCCGCCGAGTGGTCCCCGTCCAGCTCGTCGGCGGAGAGGGCGTGCACAAGCCCGCCGTAGTCCAGCTCGACCAGGGAGCGCGGGTGGAACTCCTCCAGCCACCGCCCGACATCCATGAGCCCCTCGATGAGCGGCGTCTCGTCCAGCGCGTCCCGCAGCGCCTTGAGACCGCGCGCGACCCGGCGCCGGGCCTGGACCATCGGCGTGCGGTAACGGAGGACCGGCGGGGCGCCGGGCGCCCCCTTGTCGTCCTTGCCCTCCCCCTTGTCGTAGCGGCGCTCCTTGTCCGATACGAGGACGAACCAGTGCAGCGGCACCTGCCACGTCGACGTACGGATCCAGGGCCGCGCGTCGGGGTTGCGGGCCAGCCACTCCTCGTAGTCCGCGGCCGTCTGGCTGCGCAGCACCGGCGGGAGCACCGCGTCGAGGACCGGCGTGGGCAGCTGGCCCGCCAGTTCGCCCATGGCCTGCCAGCCGCGCAGCCGGGTCCGCCACGGACAGACGCACAGCACGCCGTCGACCTCCAGGAGGAAGGCGTCACTGCTCTCGTGCACGGGCACCGGCACCGGCGGCGTCGACACCAAGTCGGCGAGCGAGCGCCGGAGTTCGTCCTGGTACGAGGGGCGGTCCGGGCGGCGGGCGTAGCGCGCCCAGTGGTCGCGCTCCGGCTCGGGGAAGGCGGCCAGCGGCTCATAGACGCGCAAGTACGACGCGTATGGGACCGTCACCGATGACACCTTGGGCACGGCTGCTCTCTCCCCCGGGTACGGACCCGAAAACACTACTGATCGCGCCATGGCTGAACAGCGCGGTGGACAGGCTCTAGTCTCATGCCCAACGGGCCCCCGCCACCCGTACGGGAACCCCGTCCACCGCCGCTACTCGACCGGGAGTCACCACAGTGACCGATGCAGACAACGGCGTCCTGCACACCCTGTTCCACTCGGACCAGGGCGGCCATGAGCAAGTAGTGCTCTGCCAGGACCGCGCCAGTGGCCTCAAGGCCGTCATCGCCCTCCACTCCACCGCCCTGGGCCCCGCCCTCGGCGGCACCCGCTTCTATCCGTACGCGAGCGAGGAGGAGGCCGTCGCCGACGCGCTGAACCTCGCGCGCGGCATGTCGTACAAGAACGCCATGGCCGGGCTCGACCACGGCGGCGGCAAGGCCGTGATCATCGGTGACCCCGAGCAGATCAAGAGCGAGGCCCTGCTCCTCGCCTACGGCCGCTTCGTCGCCTCGCTCGGCGGCCGGTACGTGACCGCGTGCGATGTCGGCACCTACGTACGCGACATGGACGTCGTCGCGCGCGAGTGCCGCTGGACGACCGGGCGCTCCCCGGAGAACGGCGGCGCGGGCGACTCCTCCGTGCTCACCGCCTTCGGTGTCTTCCAGGGCATGCGGGCCTCGGCCCAGCACCTGTGGGGCGACCCGACGCTGCGCGGCCGCAAGGTCGGCGTCGCGGGTGTCGGCAAGGTCGGCCACCACCTGGTCGAGCACCTCCTGGAGGACGGCGCCGAGGTCGTGATCACCGACGTGCGCGAGGAGTCCGTGAACCGGATCACGCACAAGCATCCGTCGGTGACCGCGGTGGCGGACACCGACGCGCTGATCCGCACCGAGGGGCTCGACATCTACGCCCCCTGCGCGCTGGGCGGCGCCCTGAACGACGACTCCGTACCGGTGCTGACCGCGAAGGTGGTGTGCGGGGCGGCCAACAACCAGCTCGCGCACCCGGGCATCGAGAAGGACCTGGCCGACCGGTCGATCCTCTACGCGCCCGACTACGTGGTGAACGCGGGCGGCGTCATCCAGGTCGCCGACGAGCTGCACGGCTTCGACTTCGACCGGTGCAAGAAGAAGGCAACGAAGATCTTCGACACCACGCTGGCAATATTCGCTCGCGCAAAGAATGACGGCATTCCGCCGGCCGCGGCGGCCGACAGGATCGCCGAACAGCGGATGGCCGACGCCCGCTGAGGCCATGATCCGGCGCCCGCCGACGCGACTGGGGAGACAAGACTCACCCCCGTCGGCGGGTCGCCCGGCAAGAAGAGGTTAAAATCGCAGTTGACCAGCGAGGACGGGGCTCCTCGCGGGTTCTGCGCCGAGGCGCGTCCTGCGGGCGACGTACCGTATGGCCGCAGGAGCAGGTACCGTGGAAGCCCTACGGACCGGTCTCTCCGAGGAGAGTCCGTCCTAGATCATGAACGCGTGTCAAGACTCTGGGGCCGTCGAGCCCCGTATCCGAGGGGGTCGAGCCATGGGGCGCGGCCGGGCAAAGGCCAAGCAGACGAAGGTCGCCCGCCAGCTGAAGTACAGCAGCGGCGGGACTGACCTGTCGCGTCTGGCCAATGAGCTGGGCGCTTCGACTTCGCAACAGCCGCCGAATGGCGAGCCGTTCGAGGACGACGACGAGGAAGACGACCCGTACGCCCAGTACGCGGATCTGTATAACGTCGACGACGAAGAGGACTCCGACGAGTCCGGTCCGTCGTCGCAGCGCCGCGGCGCTTGACCTCGTTGTAGCGACTGCACTTCACCCGGTCCGGGGTGGTCTCCACACCGGACCGGGTTTTGTGCTGCCTTGAGCCCGTCCCGCAGGGCTTACTTGGCGTAGTCACCGATCATGGCCGCGCCCGTCGCGTGCTCGCCGCGCTCGGTGATCTCACCGGCGACCCAGGCCTCCACACCGCGGTCGGCCAGGGTGGTGACCGCCGCGTCCGCCGACTCCTCGGGGACGATCGCGATCATGCCGACGCCCATGTTGAGTGTCTTCTCCAGTTCGAGCCGCTCCACCTGGCCGACCTTGCCGACCACGTCGAAGACCGCGTCCGGGGTCCACGTCCCGCGGTCGACGATCGCGTGCAGACCGTCCGGGATGACCCGGGCGAGGTTCGCCGCGAGGCCGCCGCCGGTGATGTGGCTGAAGGCGTGGACGTCCGTGGTGCGGGTGAGCGCCAGGCAGTCCAGGGAGTAGATCTTGGTGGGCTCCAGCAGCTCCTCGCCGAGCGTGCGGCCGAACTCCTCGACGTGGCGGTCGAGCGCCCAGCCGGCGCGGTCGAAGACCACGTGCCGCACGAGCGAGTACCCGTTCGAGTGAAGACCGGAGGCGGCCATGGCGATGACCGCGTCACCCTTACGGATGCGGTCGGGGCCGAGCAGGCGGTCCGCCTCGACCGCGCCCGTGCCGGCGCCCGCGACATCGAAGTCGTCCGGGCCGAGCAGGCCCGGGTGCTCCGCCGTCTCGCCGCCGACCAGGGAGCAGCCGGCGAGGACACAGCCCTCGGCGATGCCCTTCACGATCGCGGCGACGCGCTCGGGGTGGACCTTGCCGACGCAGATGTAGTCGGTCATGAACAGCGGCTCGGCGCCGCAGACGACGATGTCGTCCATGACCATCGCGACCAGGTCGTGGCCGATGGTGTCGTACACGCCCATCTGGCGGGCGATGTCGACCTTCGTGCCGACGCCGTCGGTCGCGGAGGCGAGCAGGGGGCGCTCGAAGCGCTTGAGTGCGGAGGCGTCGAAGAGCCCGGCGAAGCCGCCGAGGCCGCCGAGGCCCGCGACCTCCGGGCGCTGGGTCTTCTTGACCCACTCCTTCATCAGCTCGACGGCGCGGTCGCCCGCCTCGATGTCGACGCCCGCGCTTGCGTAGCTGGCACCAGTGGTCTCAGACATGACGGTGAGAACTTTCGTGTCGTACTGCTCGTACTGCGGGTGTCTTACGGGCGGCGGATCGCGTCGGCGGCGGCTGTGCTCGCCGGGCCCGCGGCCAGTTCCGTCTCCAGAAGCTGCTTGCCGAGCAGCTCGGGGTCGGGGAGGTCCATCGGGTACTCGCCGTCGAAGCAGGCGCGGCAGAGGTTCGGCTTGTCGATGGTCGTGGCCTCGATCATGCCGTTGATGGAGATGTACGAGAGGGAGTCGGCCCCCAGTGATGTGCCGATCTCCTCGATGGTCATGCCGTTGGCGATCAGCTCGGCGCGGGTCGCGAAGTCGATGCCGAAGAAGCACGGCCACTTCACGGGCGGGGAGGAGATCCGGATGTGGACCTCGGCGGCGCCGGCCTCGCGGAGCATCTTGACCAGGGCGCGCTGGGTGTTGCCGCGGACGATCGAGTCGTCGACGACCACCAGCTTCTTGCCCTTGATGACTTCCTTGAGGGGGTTCAGCTTCAGGCGGATGCCGAGCTGGCGGATGGTCTGCGAGGGCTGGATGAACGTACGCCCGACGTAGGCGTTCTTGACCAGGCCCGCGCCGAAGGGGATGCCGGAGGCCTCCGCGTAGCCGATCGCGGCGGGGGTGCCGGATTCGGGGGTCGCTATGACCAGGTCGGCGTCGGCCGGGGCCTCCTTGGCGAGCTTGCGGCCCATCTCGACGCGCGAGAGGTAGACGTTCCGCCCGGCGATGTCCGTGTCGGGGCGCGCCAGATAGACGTACTCGAAGACACAGCCCTTGGGCTTCGCTTCCGCGAATCGGGACGTTCGCAGGCCGTTCTCGTCGATGGCGACGAACTCGCCGGGCTCGATCTCGCGGACGTAGGAGGCGCCGCAGATGTCGAGCGCCGCGGACTCCGACGCGATGACCCAGCCGCGCTCGAGGCGGCCGAGGACCAGCGGGCGGATGCCCTGCGGGTCGCGGGCCGCGTACAGCGTGTGCTCGTCCATGAAGACGAGGGAGAACGCGCCCTGCACCTGCGGGAGGATCTTGGCGGCGGCTTCCTCGATGGTCAGCGGCTTGCCGTCGTCGTCCACCTGCGCGGCGAGGAGCGCCGTGAGGAGGTCGGTGTCGTTGGTGGCCGCCACGCGTGTGGTCCGGCCCTCCTGCTTGGGCAGGTCGGCGACCATCTCGGCGAGCTGGGCCGTGTTGACGAGGTTGCCGTTGTGACCGAGCGCGATGGAGCCGTGCGCGGTGGCACGGAACGTCGGCTGGGCGTTCTCCCAGACGGAGGCGCCAGTCGTCGAATAGCGGGCGTGACCGACCGCGATGTGACCCTGGAGCGAGCTGAGGGAGGTCTCGTCGAAGACCTGGGAAACGAGGCCCATGTCCTTGAAGACGAGGATCTGGGAGCCGTTGCTGACCGCGATTCCCGCGGATTCCTGGCCCCGATGCTGGAGGGCGTAGAGCCCGAAGTAAGTGAGCTTTGCGACCTCTTCGCCCGGAGCCCAGACACCAAAGACGCCGCAAGCGTCCTGGGGGCCCTTCTCGCCGGGAAGCAGATCGTGATTGAGTCGACCGTCACCACGTGGCACATCATCGAGTGTAGGCGAGATCGACCACTGGTCCGAATTGGGGATACGACCCTTGTACGGAGGGTGAGCGCGGCCGGATCGCCGCCTTGGTGCTGCGGGCTCACGACACCTCTGTGAACTGGGACGACAGCCTTGTGAACAGCGGCGGGCGAGCGTTGACGCCCGGTCCGGCGCGGCAGAAGGCTCCTGGTCCATGCGATCTCATGGACTGTCACGGCCTGCCGGGCTCTCCCGGCGTTCCTTCGCCGGCGGGGTGGCGGGCACGGCCGCCGCCGTCGGCATGGGTGCCGGGCCCGCCGATGCCCGCGCGGGTGCGCCCGGCGCCGCCGCCCCGGACACCGCCGAGCGCCCCTTCGCCGCCGCGCGCGGGCGGCACTCGAAGCGGCCCAACATCCTGTTCGTCCTCGGCGACGACCTCGGCTGGGCCGACCTCTCCTCGTACGGCTCACCGCACATCGACACGCCGCACCTGGACCGTCTCGCCCGCCAGGGGGTGCGGTTCACCGACGCCTACTCCGGGTCCGCGACCTGCTCGCCCACCCGCTTCAGCCTGTACACGGGCCGCTTCCCCGGGCGTACGAAGGGCGGGCTCGCGGAGCCGATAGCCGACAGATCGGTGGGGCTCGAACCGACGCATCCCACGCTCGCCTCGCTGCTGCGCGGCGCCGGGTACGCGACCGCCCTGATCGGCAAGTGGCACTGCGGGTATCTGCCGGACCACTCCCCCACCCGCTCCGGCTGGGACGAGTTCTTCGGGAACTTCGGCGGGGCCCTGGAGTACTACTCGAAGCTGGGGCTCGGCGGGGAGTACGACCTCTACGAGGGCAGGGTCCGTGAGGGGGACGCCGAGTACAAGGACCTGCGGTACTACACGCGCGTCCTCACCGAGCGGGCGAGCGAGTACGTACGCCGGGACCACGGGGCCCGGCCCTGGCTGCTCAACCTCAACTTCACCACTCCGCACTGGCCGTGGATCGCGGACGGCGACGAGGAGCGGAGCGCCGAGGTCGTACGCAGGATCAAGGCGGGCGAGAAGGGAGCGCTCTGGGACCGGGACGGCGGATCCGTCGAGAAGTACGCGGAGATGGTCGAGGACCTGGACCGGTCCGTCGGAGAGGTGCTGCGCGCGCTGCGGGAGTCCGGGCAGGAGCGGGACACCCTGGTGTTCTTCGCGTCCGACAACGGCGGTGAGCGCTTCTCGTACAACTGGCCGCTGTCCGGCAACAAGGGCTCGCTGAAGGAGGGCGGCATCCGGGTGCCGACCATTCTGCGCTGGCCGGCGCGGGTCGACGGCGGGCAGGTCAGCCACGAGCCCGTCTACACCCCGGACTGGACGGCGACACTCCTGGAGGTCGCCGGTGCCCGGCCGGATCCGGCGTATCCGCTGGACGGGACGAGCCTCGCGCCGTACCTGCTCAGGGGCGCGCGGCCGGCGGAACGTGACCTGTTCTGGCGGGTGCGCGGGGAGCGGGCGCTGCGGCGCGGCGACTGGAAGTACTACCGGGGTCCCGGCGGCGCCGACCAGCTCTTCCATCTCGGCGAGGACCTGCGGGAGCAGGCCGACCGGGCGCGGGCCGAGCCGAAGCGGCTCGCCGCGCTCAGAGCGGCCTGGGAGAGGACCGACGCCACGCTGCTGCCGTATCCCGCGGCCTGAGCCCGGGCGCCGCCGCTACTTCTCCGGGCTGTTCCGTCCGGCGCTCGCGGGGTCGCCGCTCGCGTTGATCACCGTGCCGTCGGCGGCGGTGAGTTTCAGGGTGTTCCGCTCGATCTCGTAGCGCGCCGGGCCGTCGAAGAGCTTCAGGAGCTTGCGCTCGGTGGCCATCGTGTCGCCCGGGCACAGCTTGCGGGTGGTGGCCGGGGCGCCGAAGGTGAGGCGGCCGTCCTTGGCATCGGCCTTGGCGGTGACGTCGTTGCAGCCGAGGTTGCCGCGGACCTTGCCGTCCTCGCCGAAGGTCAGATGTACCTTGCCGGAGACGTCCTTCGGCAGCGGCGCGGCGCTCTTGTCGCCGCCGACGGCGGCCACCTTCCACTTGGTGCCGGTGAGCGGGGCGTCGGGCTCTCCGGCGCGTGAGGTGAGGTCCACGTGGTCCCCCTTGGCGGTGGTGAGGGTCAGCCGGTCGCCGTCGACCTTCGCGGTGAGCTTCTTCTCGGCGAGGGCGCGCGTGAGGTGCTCCTCGAACTTCATCCGGCCCTCGGGGCAGGCCCGCTTCGTCAGCCTGGTCTCGCCGAAGTGCAGGGTGTCGCCCTTGATCTTCACGTCGGCGCCGGCGGAGTTGCAGCCGAAGCTGCCGCCGGCCCGCCCGTCCTTGCCGATCTTGAGGTAGGCGTCGTCGGGGGCGTCGTACTTCTTGCCGCCCACGGTGACGTCGGCCACGTTCCACCGGATGTCGGTGAGGGGCACCTCGCTCTCCACGGAACGGCCGCCGGAGCCGCCTTCGGAGCCGGCTCCCGACTCGGTGCCGCATGCGGTGAGCAGCAGCCCGGCGGAGGCCAGCGCGGTCAGGGTCAGGGTCAGACGCTGCGTGTGCATGGCGATGGGACGGAACAAGTGGGGGTGTCGGTTCCATCCACCCCCGTTGGGCTAGCCCATGATCGGCAGCAGTCCCGAAAGGTCGGCCCGCTCCCCGCTCGCGCTGACCCGCGCCCCGGCGAGGGCGCTCGCCCAGTCCGTGCGGCCCGTGGCGAGGCGGATCCAGGTCAGCGGGTCGGTCTCGACGACGTTCGGCGGGGTGCCTCGGGTGTGGCGCGGGCCCTCGACGCACTGCACCACCGCGTACGGCGGGATCCGCACCTCCGTCGACGCTCCCGGCGCCTTCAGCGCGAGCGCGTCGGCGAGCAGGCGGGCGCAGGCGGCCAGGGCCTGGCGGTCGTACGGGACGTCAAGGCCCGGCACCGCGTCGTTCAAGTCGTCGGTGTGGACGGTCAGTTCGACGGTACGGGTGACCAGGAAGTCGCCGAGGGTCATGGCGCCGAAACGGGAGGGCACGAGGCGCTGGTCGGGGGCGGCGGCCAGCGAGGCCTCGATGTCGGTGAGGGTGCGCGTGAACAGCTCGTCCAGTTCCGTGCCCGCGCTCTCCGCGAGGGCGCGGGTGTCCTCGTCGACCTGCGCGGCGGCCGTGACCGTCGCGAACGGCCAGTCCATGAGCGGCACTTCGTGCTTGACCGGTTCCGGGACGCTCAGATAGCGGTGGACGGTGCCGAGCACCATCGCGATGTGGGCCGCCAGTTCGTGGACGGTCCAGTCGCCGAGGCGGGTCGGGCGGGCGAGTTGCTCGGGCGTGAGGGTGCGCACGGCTTCTCGTACGTTGCCGAACTGGGCGAGCACGGCGGTGCGGATCTTGGCGGAGTCGTACGTACGCGTGCGCTTCTTGGCCGGTGGCATGTGCCGAGCCTAAGCGTTCCCGGGGTAGCCCTGAAGGCCGTTTTCGACCTGTCCGAAGACGCGTTCCGCGGACTCGGCGCAGTCCTTCGCGATGTCGTCGAGGGTGTCGCCGAGGAGGGTGCGCCGATGGTTCTCCGTGATGAGCGCGTTCCGGGCGCCGATGAGCTGGGCGGCGGCGACCCGGGCGAGGAGCGCGTCGTCCGTCTCCTCGGAGAGGGCGTCCGTGAGGAGCTGGACGCTGCGCATGTGGAAGATCACCATGCGGTGCGCGAGGGTCGGCGTCTCGTTGATCAGCTGGCGCACCTTGAGGCTGCGCGGGTCGCCGCTGAGGCCGATCGACGGGTCGAGCGCGCCGACCTGCTCCAGGAACTGGCGGCGCATGGCGGCCACCGCGGACTCGCCCGGCAGGCGCTCGCGCACCGCGCGGGCCGGGTCCCCGGCGTGCTCCTCCAGCGGGCCGACGATCACGCCTTCCTTGGTGCCGAAGTAGTTGAAGACGGTCATCTTTGACACCTCGGCCGCCTCGGCGATCTCCGCCACGGAGACGTGGTCGAAGCCACGCTCGGAGCAGAGGTCCACGGCGGCCTGCCAGATCCGCGCGGCGGTCTGCCGCTTCTTGCGCGCGCGCAGCCCCAGCTCCTCAGTCATGCGGGTCACGGTACCGGGGTGACGTCCTCGCCCACCGCGAACGTCTCGCCGCCGCCGGGCACCCCGACCCCGCGCCAGCTGAACGGCACGCCCCGCGCCACGTTCAGGTCGGGCCCGTCCATCAGCTGGAAGTGCAGATGCGGCTCGGTGGAGTTGCCGGAGTTCCCGCAGCTGCCGAGGTGCTGTCCGGCCACCACCTCGTCGCCCGCCTTCACGGCCAGCGAGCCCTGCTTGACGTGCGCGTACATGGCGTACGTGCCCCCGCCGAGGTCGAGCACCACGTGGTTGCCGACGACGCGGCGGGTCCCGCCGACGGTCCTGCCGATGCCCTCGGCCAGGAAGAAGTACAGGAGCGCGGCGAGGGAGTTGCGGCTGAGGTGGTCGCGCTGGCCGTCCTCGGCGTGGACGACGGTGGCGTCACCGACCGCGAGCAGCGGCGCCCCGAACGCGGGGAAGGCGTGGTTGCGGCGCGCGATCGGCCAGAGCCAGGCGAAGGCCGGGCGGGCGGGCCCCTCCTCCGGTACGGCCACGATGTCGATGGCGTAGGTCTGCCCAAGGCCGTGCGTGCCGTGGCTCGGCACCTTGTCGGCGGGGCTGTTCAGCGCCGACCAGCGGCCGGAGACGGGCGGGTCGACCTCGACGGGGGCCGGGGGGTCCGCCACGATCTGCCGGCTGACGTCCCGGCGCCGGAGGGCGCCGAGCGCGAAGACGCCGACGATCGGGATCCAGCCCACCCAGTACGGGTACGGCAGCTCCATGAAGAAGCCGGCGACCACTTGGACGAAGACGTACAGCGCCAGCAGGCGCTGAAGCACCCCGGTGAACTTGCGCATACCTATGGACATGTCGTTCCCCCTACTGCGGTCGGTGCGGTGTGCTGTGGTGGTGCGCCTACTGCGGTGAGTGCGTCTGCTGCGGTCGGTCAGGGACGCGCGGCGGAGAGCATCACGAGCAGCGGCACGACCCGCCCCGCCGGAACCTCGTGGCGGCCGCGTCCCGTGCTGTGCAGCCAGCCCGCGCCGGTCAGTTGGCGCAGGTGGTGGTAGATCTGGCCAGTCGTGCCGATGTCGTCGAGCGCGGCAAGCTCGGCGGCAGTGCTGGTGCCCGCGAGGATCTCCGCCAGCAGCCGCAGCCGCACGGGGTTGCCGAGCGCGGCGAACGAATCGGCCGCCTCGGACCAGTCGTCCTCGAACAGCGACTCGGTGAGCCGGCCGTACTGCCACTCGTACCGGTGCCCGGTGGGCACTCGCACGGCTCCGGTGAACAGGACGGCACCATCCGCGTCCTGGGCCACCGGATGCCGTGCCTTCAGCGCTTCGAGGGCCCAGAAGTCGCCCTCTTCCACGGCGGGCACGGCCGGGCCCGCGCTCTCCAGCTCCGCCATGCGCCGCTCAAGCTCGGCGACGCGCGCCTCAAGATCCATGTATGGAGCTTACGTAATTACGTAATTTCGATCAAGGGCAACTTTCGCCGCACCCGCCCCCGGGCACGACGAAGCCCCCGCCCGGACGGTGAGGTCCGGACGGGGGCTTCGGCGGGGGCTTGGGCGAGGCCTTTCAGGAGGCGACCGTCAGGCGAAGAGCCCCGGAATCGTCCCCTCGTGCGCCTCGCGCAGCTCGCTCAGCGGCAGCGTGAACTCGCCCTGCAGCTCGATCGCGTCACCGTCGACGACACCGATCCGCGTGGCGGGCAGACCCCGCGCCCCGCACATGTCGGTGAAGCGCAGCTCCTCGCTGCGCGGCACGGCGACGACCGCGCGCCCCGCCGACTCGGAGAACAGGAAGGTGAACGCGTCCAGGCCGTCCGGCACGACGAGCCGGGCGCCGCGCCCGCCGCGCAGACAGGACTCGGCCACGGCCTGCACCAGACCGCCGTCGGACAGGTCGTGCGCGGCGTCGATCATGCCGTCGCGCGAGGCCGAGATGAGGATGTCGCCGAGCAGCTTCTCGCGGCCCAGGTCGACCTTGGGCGGAAGCCCGCCGAGGTGGTCGTGGACCACCTGCGACCAGGCAGAACCGCCGAACTCCTCGCGTGTATCACCGAGCAGGTAGAGGAGCTGGCCCTCTTCCTCGAAGGCGATCGGCGTGCGGCGCGCCACGTCGTCGATCACGCCGAGCACGGCGACGACCGGCGTCGGGTGGATGGCCGCCTCACCCGTCTGGTTGTAGAGCGAGACGTTGCCGCCGGTCACCGGGGTGCCCAGCTCCAGGCAGCCGTCCGCGAGGCCGCGGATGGCCTCGGCGAACTGCCACATGACGTCCGGGTCCTCGGGCGAACCGAAGTTCAGGCAGTCCGAGATCGCGAGCGGCTTGGCGCCGGAGGCGGCGACATTGCGGTACGACTCGGCGAGCGCGAGCTGGGCGCCCGCGTACGGGTCGAGCTTCGCGTACCGGCCGTTGCCGTCGGTGGCGATGGCGACGCCGAGGCCGGTCTCCTCGTTGATCCGGATCATGCCGGAGTCCTCGGGCTGGGCGAGGACGGTGTTGCCCTGCACGAAACGGTCGTACTGGTCGGTGACCCAGGACTTCGCGGCCTGGTTCGGGGCCGAGACCAGCTTGAGGACCTGCGCGCGCAGCTCGTCCGCATTGGCCGGGCGGGCCAGCTTGTTCGCGTCGTCGGCCTGGAGGGCGTCCTGCCAGGACGGGCGCGCGTAGGGCCGCTCGTAGACCGGGCCGTCGTGGGCGACCGTGCGCGGGTCGACGTCGACGATCTTCTCGCCGTGCCAGAAGATCTCCAGGCGGTCGCCGTCGGTGACCTCACCGACGACGGTGGCGATAACGTCCCACTTCTCGCAGATCTCCAGGAAGCGGGCGACCTTGCCCGGCTCGACGACCGCGCACATCCGTTCCTGCGACTCACTCATGAGGATCTCCTCGGGAGTGAGCGTGGAGTCGCGCAGCGGTACGTCGTCCAGCTCGACCCGCATACCGCCGGAACCGTTCGACGCCAGCTCCGAGGTGGCGCAGGAGAGGCCCGCGGCGCCCAGGTCCTGGATGCCGACGACCAGCTTCTCGGCGAAGGCCTCCAGGGTGCACTCGATGAGGAGCTTCTCCTGGAAGGGGTCGCCGACCTGGACGGCGGGACGCTTGGAGGGCTTCGTGTCGTCGAAGGTCTCGCTCGCCAGGATCGAGGCGCCGCCGATGCCGTCGCCGCCGGTGCGGGCGCCGTAGAGGATGACCTTGTTGCCGGGACCCGACGCCTTCGCGAGGTGGATGTCCTCGTGCCGCATGACGCCGATGGCACCGGCGTTGACCAGCGGGTTGCCCTGGTAGCAGGCGTCGAAGACCAGCTCGCCGCCGATGTTCGGCAGGCCGAGGCAGTTGCCGTAGCCGCCGATGCCCGCGACCACGCCGGGCAGCACGCGCTTGGTGTCGGGGTGGTGGGCGTCGCCCATCCGCAGCGGGTCCACGACCGCGACCGGGCGTGCGCCCATCGCGATGATGTCGCGCACGATGCCGCCGACGCCGGTGGCCGCGCCCTGGTAGGGCTCGACGTACGAGGGGTGGTTGTGCGACTCGACCTTGAAGGTGACCGCGTAGCCCTGGCCGACGTCCACGACGCCCGCGTTCTCGCCGATGCCGACGAGCATCGCGTCGTTCTCGGGGACCTTCTCGCCGAACTGCCGCAGGTGGACCTTGCTGCTCTTGTACGAGCAGTGCTCGGACCACATCACGGAGTACATGGCCAGCTCGGCGCCGGTGGGGCGGCGGCCGAGGATCTCGCGGACGCGCTCGTACTCGTCTTCCTTCAGGCCCAGTTCGGCCCAGGGCAGCTTGACGTCGGGCGTCTCGGCCGCGTGCTTGACGGTGTCCAGAGTCATGCGTTGACCAGCTTCTTCAAGACGGAGGTGAAGAATCCGAGGCCGTCGGTGCGGCCGGTCCCGACCAGGGGCTCGACGGCGTGCTCGGGGTGCGGCATGAGGCCGACCACGTTGCCCGCCTCGTTGGTGATGCCGGCGATGTCCCGGAGCGAACCGTTCGGGTTCGTGTCCAGGTAGCGGAAGGCGACGCGGCCCTCGGCCTCCAGCATGTCCAGGGTCCGCTCGTCGGCGGTGTACTGGCCGTCGATGTTCTTGAGCGGGATCGAGATCTCCTGGCCGGCGGTGTAGTCGGCGGTCCAGGCGGTCCGGTCGCTCTCCACGCGCAGCTTCTGCTCGCGGCAGATGAAGTGCAGGTGGTTGTTGCGCAGCATCGCGCCCGGCAGCAGGTGCGTCTCGGTGAGCACCTGGAAGCCGTTGCAGATGCCGAGCACCGGCATGCCGGCCTTCGCCTGCTCGATGACGGACTCCATCACCGGGGAGAAACGGGAGATGGCGCCGGCCCGCAGATAGTCGCCGTAGGAGAAACCGCCGGGCAGCACCACGGCGTCGACCTGCTTCAGGTCCTTGTCCTTGTGCCAGAGCGGCACGGCCTCGGCGCCCGCCACACGGACGGCGCGCTGGGTGTCGCGGTCGTCGAGGGTTCCGGGGAAAGTGACGACTCCAATTCGAGCGGTCACTTCTCTTCCTCCGCCTTCTCGTCCTCCACCTTTACGACGAAGTCCTCGATCACGGTGTTGGCGAGGAAGGTTTCCGCCATCTCGTGGATACGGGCGAGGGCCGCGTCGTCGACGGGTCCGTCCACCTCGAGTTCGAAACGCTTTCCCTGACGTACGTCGGAGATGCCCTGGAAACCGAGGCGCGGCAGTGCACGCTGCACCGCCTGGCCCTGGGGGTCGAGGATCTCCGGCTTGAGCATGACGTCGACTACGACGCGTGCCACTGGCACTCCCGGTGTGTGGTGCTTACGTGTGCTGCACGGTGCTGAGCAGGTGCCTTCAGACTACCGGCACAAAATTTCTACTCGCGTAGATTCGTAGAAACCTACGTGATGGCGGTCACTTCACGCGATCCGGCAGGTTTCGAACGGGGTATGTTCACCAAGAATCCAGGAAAAGATCACGGATCCACATTGCGGACGGACACGCGGAGATATTCGGCCGGGCTTCACAATGCAATGCCAGGCACTGTACAAAGGAATTGGCAATAGTCGATACTTTGCCCAAAACAGCCGGACAGTCGGCATCACCGCACGTCAGCGCGGTGGAGCCGCACGAAGGGATCGATATTCGTGGCGCAGCGTGTCGTAGTCACACTCTTTGACGACATGGACGGCGGGGAAGCGGCGGAAACGGTCGCCTTCGGGCTTGACGGCAAGTCGTACGAGATCGACCTCAACCAAACCAATGCCAAGAAACTGCGCACGGCACTCGCCCCCTACCTGGAGGCGGCCCGCAAGCACTCGAAGTCCGGGAAGGTCTACCGGCACACCGCCGTCTCCCCCGACCCGTCGGCCGTCCGGGCCTGGGCCCGCTCGCACCAGATGGACGTCCCGCCGCGCGGCCGCATCCCCAAGCGGGTCTACGAGGCCTTCGACGCCGCCAACTGACCCCGCGCCCACCAGGGACCCGAGCCCCTCGCGGCAACCGACTTGCGCTGCACCCCCGCTGGTCAGCTAGAGTCTGGAGCACGCCGAGGGGCAAGGCCGAAAGGCCAAACCTCACGGAGTCGTGCGGGTGTAGTTCAGTAGTAGAACATCCCCCTTCCAGGGGGAAGGCGCAGTGTGCAATTCCTGTCACCCGCTCCGCATCGCTTACAAACCAGTCCTCTGGTTGCGGTAAGCTGATGCTCGCGCCGACCGGTGAAAGCTGGTCGGAGGCAATGCGAACGTAGCTCAGTTGGTAGAGCGCAACCTTGCCAAGGTTGAGGTCGCGAGTTCGAACCTCGTCGTTCGCTCCAGTGAACAAGGCCCCGGTCGATCCGACCGGGGCCTTCTTCGTGGGCGCCGCGCGGTTCATGGGCCACCACCGCATGCTTCGCGGCCGCCGCACGCGGTGTGTCTCGCACCCGAGCGAGGTTGGTATAGTTGGCCTCGCGCCACGGCGCAGCGCGGACGTAGCTCAGTTGGTAGAGCGCAACCTTGCCAAGGTTGAGGTCGCCAGTTCGAACCTGGTCGTCCGCTCAGATGAAAGGCCCCGCTCCTCGGAGCGGGGCCTTTCCCGTTCTTGCTCGGCGCCCGTTCTTGCTCGGCGCCCGTTCTTGCTCGGCGCCCGCGCTACCAGGCCGTGCCGGTCAGACGCTCGTACGCCTCGATGTACTTGGCGCGTGTGGCGTCCACCACGTCCTCGGGGAGCGCCGGGGGCGGCTGCTCGCTCTTGCGGTCCCAGCCCGAGGCGGGCGAGGTCAGCCAGTTCCGCACGAACTGCTTGTCGTACGAAGGCTGGGCGTGCCCCGGCTCCCACTGGTCCGCCGGCCAGAAGCGGGACGAGTCCGGCGTCAGGACCTCGTCACCGATGAGCAAGTCCGCGCCGTCGAAGCCGAACTCGAACTTCGTGTCCGCGAGGATCAGACCGCGCTCGCGTGCGATGTCCCGCGCCCTGCCGTAGACGGCGAGCGTCGTCTGGCGCAGCTGGGCGGCGGTCTCCGCGCCGACCTGGCGGGCCACTTCCTCATAGCTCACGTTCTCGTCGTGCTCGCCGACCGCGGCCTTCGCGGCGGGCGTGAAGATCGGCCCGGGCAGCTCGGAGCCGTCGACAAGGCCCTCGGGCAGCGCGAGGCCGCAGACCGTACGGGTCTCGTTGTACTCCAGGAGGCCCGAGCCCGTGAGGTAGCCGCGGGCCACGCACTCGACCGGGACCATCTCCAGGGACTTGCAGACGAGCGTGCGGCCCGCCCAGTCGGCGGGGGCGCCCTCGGGCACGTCCGTGGAGATGACGTGGTTCGGCACGATGTCCGCGAGCTGGTCGAACCACCACAGGGAGAGCTGGGTGAGGACGCGGCCCTTGTCGGGGATCTCCGAGGGCAGCACCCAGTCATAGGCGGAGAGGCGGTCGCTGGCGACCATGACCAGCTCGCCCGCCTCGTTGCGGTACAGCTCGCGCACCTTGCCCGTGTGGAGGTGCACCAGACCCGGAACCTGAAGCGGCTCGGGCTTTTCTACGAATCCGGACACGGTTCCCTCCAGTGGTTCTGGCCAAGTGAGGTCGATTCTCCCGTATCGGGAGGGCGGTCTTGGCCAGGGGTTCGCGGAAGCGGGTCAGTCCCGTTTGCAGATGCGGTCCAGGAGGTTGGCCGTGGCGCGCTGGACGCGGGCGTCGACGTGACCCGGGCGGTCGAGCGCGGGGGACCAGGCGAAGGTGCCGGACGCGAAGACCAGGGCTCCCGAGGGGGAGCGGTACAGCGAGGTCTCCTGGTGGCGCCTGGCGCCCTCCGTGTCCGCGTACGGCGAGTGGGCGAGCAGGATGCGGCCCTGATGCTCGGGGAGGGCCGTGCGGGGGTAGTAGCGGTCGGCCTCGCCCGCGACCAGGCCCTCGATCTCGTCGCCCTCGTGCGCTCCCGTCGCCTCCCACAGCCAGTGGTCGGCGTTGCGTACGACGAGGGGGTGGGGCTCGGGGACGCGGCCCGCGTACTGGATGCCGAGCAGCTGCTGTTCGGCCGTGTTGTCGCCGTCGCGCTCGCGCCAGAGGGCGGACTTGCCGGGGCCGCGGCGCTTGCGGCAGGTGAGCAGGCGGTCCTCGACGCCGGACGGCGAGGGGCCCAACTCCACCTGCCAGTACATGGTGTTGGCCGAGAGGAAGACCAGCGAGGTGCCGCCGTCGCGGGCCAGCTCGGCGGTGCGGCGCATGGCCGGGGACCAGTACTCGTCGTGGCCCGGGAAGACCAGGCCTCGGTAGCGGGAGGGGTCGATGCGGCCGGCGTGCAGGTCGCGGGCGTCGGCGTACGCGAGGTCGTAGCCGTACCTCTCGGCCCAGCGGATGAAGTCGTAGGCGTGGCCCACGTGCAGGGGCAGGCCCGCGCCCGCGTACGGCCGGTCGAAGGAGACCGTGACGGCGGCCTCGCTCTCGCCGAGGAGACGGCCCTGCTCGTCCCAGGCGTGGTAGAGGCTGGCGCCCGTGCGGCCGTCCTCCGGGTAGAGGTTGTACGCCTGCCAGGTGACGTCGGGCAGGAGGAGCAGGAGGTCGGCGGGGTGGCTGTCGCGGACCGTGAAGGGCACGTGCGAGCGGTAGCCGTCGGCGGTGGTGAGCACCGCCACGTACGCCCCGATGCTCCAGTAGCTCGGGATCTGGAGGCGCCAGGAGAGCCACCAGTGGTGGCAGGAGACCGTGCGGTCCGCGGTGAGCGGGGGCGGCTGGACGATGCCGGAGAGGCGCGGGCTGGTGGTGATCTTGCTGGCGCCGTCGCCCCCGTAGTGCCCGATGCGGTAGATGTCGACGCTGAACTGCTGGGGCGGGTCGACCGTGACGTGGAAGTCGATCGCCTCGCCCGGGGCGGCGGCGCCGGTGGACGTGAAGCCTTTGATCTGGCGGCGCACGTCGTCGGCGGTCAGGGGGCCGCCGGTGCGGGGCGCCGGGATGTTCGCCCCCGGGGCCGGGGCGTGGTCGACGTACCAGGGCACGACTTTGCCGGTGTCGTCGAAGTAGTGCTCGGGTCCTCGCAGCCAGGGCAGGGGGCCCTGGCCGAAGGGGTCCGACACGGCGTGCGCCAGCGCGCCCGATTCCCAGCGGCGGATCGGCTCCTGCCCCACGTCTTCCCCTCCCTCGCTCCCCCGAGCCTGCGGCCCCGGCTGCTGCGTACGGTCCGGCGCCGCTCCCAGCACATCACATTACGCACGCGCTCCGTCACCGTTCGTCGCGAATTGACAGGAACGGAGGGAGGGGGTC